>CATGXW010000070.1 GCA_949542085.1 uncultured Alphaproteobacteria bacterium | reverse complement strand
TTTTTTTATAGATATAAGGAGGAAAGGTCTTTTTTCAACTACATGTAAGGCCAGCCGATGGTCTGGCTGATGAGAACTTCTTCTTCGGGAATGTTGAGTTCTTTTGCGATTCCTTCCTTGTCAAACATGCCTCTGACAACATTGTTTAAGCCGCATCCGGCAGTGTAGAGCGCAACATTCTGATAAGCCGAACCGGCGTGCATTGGCGCGTATTTAGGGGCTTTTCCGGTGAAGAGCAATGTCAAAGGAGCGTCGGCCATCAAATCCTGCTTGTTGAAATAAGGACGCAAATCTTTTTCGCTGACGAGGTTAAGCGTATTGGATTCTCCGTCATAAAGAAAAGTTCCGTCGGCTTTAATGACATAAACTTGCATGTCTTGCAGGTTGCGAGCGGTCGGAATTGTGCGTTTTCCGTCATGAGAAACGCCCCATGCGGCATAGAGAATGTCGCTTAACATCTGATCGTCGATTTTCTTGGCGCTGAATTCTCGTGTGGTCCGGCGTCTGTTAATTGCTTCCATCAGAGGGATGCCGCCTTCTTTCTGCGGTTCGGGGAGAGTGATGCTATCTGCCGCCGCAACATCAAAAGCAGCCAAACCTTGAGCTAAGCCTAAAGCCATCATTAATTTTTTCTTCATGATTGTCTCCTTTTCAAATAAGTGATGTACAAAAGATAATATCCGCTTATTAAAATGTCTATCTTGAATTAACATTTTGGTAAACTAAATCAGCTATAATGAATGTAACGCAAGGTTATAAAGGGGCTTGCAAATAAAATTATTTTGTGCTACTAAAAAATTTACAAAAAGCTATGGATTAACAGGAATGATAATTGATAGTAACAATAAAAAGCAGAAAAGCATCTTGACCAACAAGTGCTTTTACCAAACGACAGCACGGATTATGCGTGACTTTGAAGAAAAAGGTTATGCAAATTCGGCGGATGAGACTGCGAAAGTTATTTCCGCTTATCATGACATTGTCAAAAAGAAAACCAAAAACAATTACAATGCGGATTATAACGCGGCGTTTAAGCGTATTGACAATGCAATTCAAACATTGGCCAATCAGGTCTTTTATGATTTGGATAAAAAAAGTCTCGACTGTGCGTATCACTCGTTTGAAGAGTTTGACCATATCGGCGCTATCGTCACCCGTCAGCGCGCCAAAAAAGGCTCAATTTAATCTGTTTGGCCGTCAACTAATCACCGATAAAGAATAACTGGTAACTAACATTTGCCATCAGCGTTTTTTTGCGCTACAGATAAAGCATTACCTGTAACTATTATAAGGATATGCTATGAAAAGATTATCTTTAATCGGATGTGGTCGCTGGGGAACTTTCCTTGGTTGGTATGCTGCCAATTATTGCGGCTTTGATGTTGATATGTATGATATCCCGACATCGCCCAACTTTTTGGAATTGCGGGATACGCGCAAAAATCCGTACTTAACCTTGTCCGATAACATGACCTTGCACGACAATCTGTCGGCAGTCTTGAAAAATGATATCATTATCGTTTCTATCGGTTGCCAATATTTCCGTGGTTTGTGTAAAGAATTGAGCGCCTATGATTTGACCGGCAAGACATTTTTGTTGGCAATGAAAGGGTTGGAAGAACCCGGTGCCAAGATTATGCATGCGATTATGAAAGAGGAGATTAAACAGGATATTCATGTTGCTGTTTTGGCCGGCCCCGGACATGTTCAGGACTATATGAAAGGTGTTCCGTCTTGTGCTGTTATTGACAGTGATGAAGAAGATGTCAAAGACCGCCTGATTAAATTGCTGCAAAGCGATTTGATTCGTTTATATTACGGTGCAGATTTGATGGGCAATCAGATAGGTGCCGCTTTGAAAAACGTTATCGGTATTGCCGCCGGTATTTTAGACGGTTTGGAGTGGTATGGGTTAAAAGGAGCTTTAATGGCGCGTGCGCCGATAGAAGTCGGTCGTTTCATCAAACACTTTGGCGGCAACCCGATGACTGCTTACGGTCTTGCTCACTTGGGCGACTATGAGGCGACTTTGTTCTCCAAACACAGCCATAACCGCACCTTTGGCGAAAAGTTTGCCCGTGGCGAGGATTTTGGCAAGTTGGCGGAGGGCGTGCCGACCTTAAAGGCTGTTAAACAAATTGCCGATGCCGAAAATATTGATATGCCGATATGTCAGGCTTTGTATAAAGCTGTTTATGAAAACGCCGATATCAAGCAAACCATTCGCAGTATTTTTGAGCGTGATTTGAAGAAAGAGTTTTATTAATCAGCTGTTTGAGAAACCAGATGTTAAAGAATATTCTGTTTTTATTGTTTTGCAGTATCGAAACGGTCATCTTGCATAACATCTGGTTTCAAAAAGGTCCTTTGGTTGACCTCGATTATACCTTGGTTTGGTTGTTTGCTCTTTGTCTGTGGGGCGCTGTTTTAACATTGCCTCGTCCCTTGATTGCGGTAGCGTTTATCGGGCAGGCGTTAACAGCTGTTTTGTTAACCATCTGGCACAGTCATTTTGACAATCCATTGTCTTTGTTTGTGATTTTTCAGCAATATCGTGAGGGACTGACGTTCGCAACCAAAGTCTGGACAACGTTCCTCAATCCTTTGCTGCTGCTTCCGATAGGATTTTTAATCGCTCAGCTCATCTGGCTGCGTTATTTTACACCGCAAAAAAGCTGGCAATGGCGTTCGATTTTTTATGTGCCGTTGCTGGTGTTGTTGGGAGGCTCGTATCATACCTTTAACCGTCTGCCGTTTACGAATATGGACTTTAAGGCCTATACAAAGGCGATGGGCTACGTCCAAGGATGGATTTATGAGTTGATGACATCTTATGATAAAAAGGTGATTATAGAAAAAACTTTGCAAAGCATCCATCAACCGACACAACCCCTGCCGCCGGAATTGCAAAAAGTAAGGCTGCCTGAGCATATTTACCTTGTTCAGGTCGAAAGCTTGGATTATGTCGCTTATGACGGCGAGGCTGATGGCAAAAAGATTATGCCGTTTTTACAATCTTTGGCTCCCCAAAGTGCAGTTTATAAAGTCCGTCCTTTGTCGCATTTTTGTTCGGCGAACGCCGATTTTTCGCTGATGAGTAAATTGACGAATAACGAAGAACTTTATGCCGCCATGTATTGGATGTTGCCGAAAGATTTTTATGGTCAATTTACTTCATTACCGCAAAAGCTAAAAAGCAAAGGCTATCGCACATCATTCTTCCATGGTTATATCAAAGGTTTTTATAATCGGGAAATTCCTTATAGCCATTATGGCTTTGATGATGTTTATTTTCTTGAGGATATGCCTCAAGAGCTCAATAGCGGTGAAATGGGCATAGATGATGTGGAAGCAATAGATTTTGCATTGGCTAAAAATAAAGAAACGCAGGCTGAAAAGCAATTTGATTTCATCATCACGTTGAGCTCTCATTCCAATTATGAAGTCGGTGTGCGTAATTCAGAGCCCTATGCCGCCCCAAAAAACGACAGAGAGAAATATATCAACGCCATTAACTATGTTGATAAGGCGCTTGAGAAGCTGCTTAAAAATACACCTGAAGACAGTTTGTATATCTTTTATTCTGATCATCCGAGCAATATAAATGCCGATAAAAACACATTGTTGTTTATCTACGGCCAGGCTCAAAATTTAGCGCTTCAAGGAACAATAGACTTTCCTGGCATTACCGAAATCGTCCATGGCTTGGTGGAGCAGAAATAGTCCCTTTGGCTAGGGTATCTGGAAAAGTGATGGAATAGAATTATCTTATAATTGTTCACGATGATGGTGTTTCTTATACCATTATAAGTGCACAACACATTTTCACTACACTATAATGGCATAAGAAGAAAAACATTGCGTTTTGTCTTTTGCCGGCAAAGTTAGGGGAGAATGGAAAGGCATCGGTTAATCCGATGCCTTTTTTATTTTCGATTACATATTATCAGCAGGCAATAAAAAAGGGCTTGTTGCCAAGCCCTTTTGGAAGAAGAATAATGTTTAGTAGTAGTCCCAGCGAACTTCATTACCGCCATCAGCCGTGTTTGTGCATTCAAGAGCCGCAGCAGACAAAGCAACCGGCAATTTATCAATAGGATGGCATCCGGCACCTTTTGCACTGGTTTCTGTGGCACCACAAACTTCTTTACTGGTAAGAGTTACACTTTTATCTTTACTATCGGCAGTTCCTTTAATCTGGATAGCTTGCAAACCGGAACCAGCTTGCGAACCCCAGTCAGCTGTCGCAATAGAAACGCAAGCTTCACGAGTTAAACCAGAATAGACGACAAAGAATGAACGATCGTTTCCGCCAACATTTGCGGCTCCGATTTTAACGCGTCCTTGATAAGCGTTGATAATTTCAGAGGCATTTGCTTCTGTTTTACCGGAAGGCAGCATGTCTCTCGGAATAATACCCATCTGAATAGCAACAGTATCATTCAGGCCAGCATAGTTAACGTTAGCAGAATACAATGTACGGATATTCATCACTAACATAGAAATCTGATCTAATGTCTTGTTTACTCTGAATTTTGCCATTGCTTTTGAGTAGCCTGAAATACCACCGATCGACAATACACCGATAATCGCTAATACACCTAGCTCCAAACGATAAAGGAGAAGAAAAATTGCTCGTTTTTAGCCAAACGAACTATTTTTCTTCTCCTTAAACTCTTCGTTGCTCATAGTATAAATATAACAGATTAATAAATTATGAACAATCTTATCCTTAGTTAGGTTTTATATATATTGTACCCTATTGACGTATAACTTTAGTCATAAAACCAAACAACTTTCCCTCATCATAATAAAAAAGCCTCTAAAAATCTACAGCAAACATATTTATCCCCTTTTGTTTATAACAAAATCCCCTAATAGATGTGTTGTTGACTGTGTAACAACCTGTTGTTAATCCCTCTAAAAATTAAGAGGGGACAAGCCCCTGCTTAATTTTTTTATAATATTTCATTGCTAATGATGTCTCTATAATAAAAAAGAGGGTTCGTTTCCAAACCCTCTGAGAGAAGAATATATCTGCTTAGTAATAATACCAAGTAATTGTTTTTAGCCCTTCAGCAACAGCACATTGAGCAGTTGCTGCAGAAAGCGTAATTGGCAAATCATCAACAGTATACTTCCCTGTTTCTGGAGAAGACACTAAATCATCTTCATCTACTAATTCACCAACGTTGTCACTTGTATTCAACGCAATACCAATCAAACCGGAACCGGCTTGCGAACCCCAGTCAGCTGTTGCCAAGGCGATACAACCTTCTCGAGACAAACCAGCATATTGAATAGTAAATGAACGGTTATCACCGCCAACATCTCCAGCTTTGACACGAACTCCTCCCTGATAAGCATTAATTAATGTGCTTCCACTGGTCTTGTTGGTTCCGACAATCATTTCTCCGGGAATAACCCCTAATTGTACTGCCAGTGAATTTTTCAACCCGGTATAATCCATACTGCCTGAGAACAATGTACGGATATTCATAACTAACATAGAAATCTGATCCATTGTCTTGTTAATTCTGAATTTTGCCATTGCTTTTGAGTAGCCTGAAATACCACCGATCGACAATACA
>CATGXW010000069.1 GCA_949542085.1 uncultured Alphaproteobacteria bacterium | reverse complement strand
TATTTCTCGTCGAGCCGCTTGACCGATACGCTTAATCATCGAACCGCCTTTACCTAAAACAATCACCTTTTGATTGTCTCGTTCGACATAAATCGTTATTTCCGCCCGCACGGAACCGTCTTCCCGACGCTCCCACAATTCGGGCTCCACCGTCAACGCATACGGCAATTCCTGATGCAAGAAAAGAAAAAGTTTTTCTCTGACAATTTCGGCGGCCAACATTTTCAGCGGCATGTCCGACATTTGTTCTTCCGGATAAAACCACGGACTTTCCGGTAAATTATCCGCCAAGTAACGATAAAATTCATCCAAATGTTGTCCGGTAACCGCCGAAACAAAAAATGTCTCGGTAAAATCAAACTCGGCGTTAAGCGCGGCACTCAATCCCAAAAGCTTTTCTTTTTGCACCAAATCAACCTTATTCAGAACTAAAACCGCTTTCATTTTATGTTTACGCAACTTGGCGATAATGCTGCGAGTCTCGTCGTCAAATCCTCGCTTGGCATCAACCACCAATACAATGATGTCCGCATCAGCGACACCGCTCCACGCCGAACCGACCATTGCACGGTCAAGACGACGTTTAGGCTTAAAAATCCCCGGCGTATCAATAAAAATAATCTGTGTATTGTCAAAAACACCGATTCCCCGCACCAGTGTCCGCGTTGTTTGCACCTTAGGTGAAACAATAGAAACCTTTGAACCGGCAAAATGATTGGTAATCGTTGATTTTCCGGCATTAGGCGCTCCAATCAAAGCCACAAAACCACAGCGAGTTTGTTTCATTTCCTCTGTCATTATTGAATCATCCTCAATAACTTAGACGCTGCCGAAAACTGCGCCAGCTTTTTACTGCGCCCTTTTCCGATGGCACTGACACCATCACCGACAGTCACTTTCATTGAAAACACAGGTTGATGCTCTGTTCCCTCGCGACCGATAACTTCATAAACAGGAACCCCCAACCCTTTTGTATGCGCCACTTCCTGCAATAATGTCTTTGCATCTTTCGGAGGAGCCACATTTCTGTCAATCAGTTCACGCCAGTGATGATTGACAAACGAAATTGCGTCTTCAACCCCGCCATCAATATAAATCGCGCCGATAACAGCCTCGCAAATATCACATAACACATTTTCATTGTCACGAATATCATCGGAAGCTACTTGCATATATTCTCCCAAATGCAAACTGCGTCCAACCTCGGCGACGGTTTCTTTACAAACCAGTCCGGTAAAACGTTGAGACAAATTACCTTCAGGATCCTTGGGAAAAAGTCTGTACAACAATGAAGCGATTGAAAGCCCCAATACCCGATCGCCCAAAAACTCCAAACGTTCATAATTATGGTCCACGTGCGAATTAACACTGCCATGCGTTAACGCTTTGGACAATAACTCCGGATTTTTAAATTTATGTTTTAATATCTCTTCTAACTTTTCCATTTGTCTCATCCGAAAAACAGGCGGGCTATTGTCAATCTTTTGCAATGCCCGCCATTATTTTAATGAATTGCGTTAAACAAACGCTCCCAACGTATCATCTTCGGCCAGCTCCAAGGCTTGTACCAGTCATTGCCGTCATTATGCGAAAAGAACAAGAAGCGCGCCTTTCCCACCAAATTTTCAGCCGGAACAAAACCAACGTTCACCCGACTGTCATCAGAACGGTCACGATTATCACCCATCATAAAATAATTGCCGCGAGGAACCTCAATCTCATCAAAATTATCATATACTTCACTATCTGAAATTTCAATAATATTATGCTTCACACCGTTGGGCAGTGTTTCCTCATATTGGCGATAACGTTCAGCACTGCCGGCCGGCGTTCTGATAACAAAATCATCAAGACGTTCACGTTCAACTCTTTGACCATTGATATACAAACGACCTTTAACCAGTTTGATTTTATCCCCCGGCAAGCCGATAACCCGTTTAATAAAATCTGTTTTATTGTCCTGCGGATATTTGAACACGACAACATCGCCGCGCTCAGGAGCCGCTTCCCAAATCCGTCCGTCAAACAAAGGCAAACTCAACGGCAAAGAATGTTTTGAATAGCCGTACGAAAATTTTGAAACAAACAGATAATCCCCCACGTACAATGTCGGATACATCGAACCGGACGGAATTTTAAATGGTTCAAACCACACCGTACGAATAACAATCGCAATCATAACCGCATAAAAAACCGTTTTTAGCGTATCCCAAAAACTCTCTTCTTTGTCCATCTGTTTCCTCTTCTTTGGCTGTCAGCTGTTTTCTGGCTGACATAATATACACTTTTTTAGAATACACAACTATAAAATTTCAATAATAACAACTGCTTGCGCAAAAGGAAAATCGTCACTCAAA
This sequence comes from uncultured Alphaproteobacteria bacterium, assembly GCA_949542085.1. Taxonomy (GTDB): domain Bacteria; phylum Pseudomonadota; class Alphaproteobacteria; order RF32; family CAG-239; genus CAZU01. The sequence goes on along the minus strand of CATGXW010000069.1, from coordinate 3,290 downwards.
GACAAGTGCAAACGCCATTCTTTTCCTTGCGCCATTTCCGTCAAACGGCACAATGCCTGACCATACAAATTCAGCAACGGTTTCCCCAGTTCGTCATGCGCAACTTCAACATCCATATGAGCCACCCCCAAAGCAAAACCGCAACCCAAAGCTTTGACGACAGCCTCTTTTGCCGCAAACATTTTTGCCGCTTTGGCAGCCCGTCTCCGCGCGTTATCGCCGCAGTCTTCCAAAACCTCTCTCTCTGCCGCCGTATAATTTTTTTCAATAAAACGGGAGCCGAACTTGTCCAACACAGTCCCGATACGTTCAATATTCGCAATATCCGTTCCGATACCAAGTATCATTATTGTTCCTTAAAATTATGCTTTCCATGCCACTTCTCAATCAAGCGCTTCATAAAAACATATGTGACACCCCATGCGATGATGCAAAAAGGAATACATCCGACCATCATCGGCCACAGGATAGGCCAAATATCCTGAAAAAACAAGTCAAAATCAAAATTTAATAAAGCTTTCCCTGCATTATCAAAAAAAGCCTCAAAATCAACGGGAGTATGATTTATACCCAAAAGCAAACGACCAGTGTAAAGCGTCGTCAACCAAATAAACGGAAAAGTCCACGGATTGCCGACAATAGTTCCCAAAGCTGCCGCCAGCACATTGGCCCGAATAAGCCACGCGATAACCACCGCCAGCAACGTATGCAAACCGACAAACGGCGTCAAAGAAATGACAACACCGCAAGCCGGCCCCGCCGCAATCGCATACGGCGTCCCTTTGAGCGCCTTAAGTTTCATCACAATTTTTTGCCAATATTTCTGCAACTTATCCAACAATCTTTTCACCTCCCCTTAACAATATAATTTGCAACAACTAAAGTTTAAGAGGATACAATAAAAAAACAACAAACAACTTAATCCGATCATTCCCCTAAAATTAGCCATATCAGTAAGAACCCCGTCGTTGTCGTTGCTAAATCGAAAGATAATTTTACAAACAAAAAAGAGGACGTTTACCGGCGTCCTCTTTTCTTGTTAAAATTCTAAAGTTTTAAGTTGATTGTTAAAGACCCAAGATCCAAGTTCTTTTAATTTTCCGGTTGCTTTGATAATTTTGAAGGCGAGGTAGTCTTCAATCGTTTGATTTCTGTCCAATACTTGCGTTTTATAATAATAAAACATTTCATTACATTGTTCTTGAGAATATTTTCCTCCGGATTTAGGGAAAGAGTTCACGAAATCATCAATTTCTTGGCAGCGAACGTAATAATATTGTACTAAAGTTTCTGCTGTAAAATCTTTTGCGATATCTTTTCTGGGCAGAACGAGCCATTTATTATTTGTCAGTGAATATATACCCGTCCAAGCATAATCCCATACTTTAGGAGCCAGTTTTATATCTAAAAATCTTTTGCCGATAAAAAATTTTTGATGATCGCTAAAAAAGAATGATGTGAGAGACGAAAGGTATTTGGTGAAACCATCTTCACATTCTTTGAAAGCTGGCAGGTATGGACAAGATTCATTAATAACCTCTATTTTTACGTCCAGATCAGATGCCGGTCGATAAAAATATGATGCAGAAGAACCAAGTAAAACAATATCTCCGACTTCTAGTCCTTTGGTGGAGCCTATGGTTTCCTGAACCATATAACGGGCACGATGCAATAAACGCTGGCGCAGAAGATTGTGTATTTTTCCGTTTTCTGAAAAAACTCTGGGATCAAGATTTTCTTTTACGTTTAGAATTTCTTTAGATATTTCTAATAATTCTTCATGAGTTTCATTCATCTTCGACTTCCAATCCGTTTATTAATTGATTTTGAGATTCTGTTATCAGGTCAAAGAAATGTTGTTTGACACCAAATTTGCAAAAGAAACGGTAACAATTATATTCTATGCCATATTCTCGTTCCGGTCCGTTTTCTTTTGCCATCAAAGCCTCACGTTTTAGCTGTTCTATGTAATTTTGTAGTTTATGACACCCCTCAAAGGTCAACCATTTACCATCTATTTTTGGGAGTGTTCTAACAAAATTATTGATATTGTCACAGTATTTTTTGTAAGCTTCTGTTGCTTCTTCTGGCGTATAAGAAAATTCACGATGAATCGGTTTCTTTTTCCAGCAATTATCTCGAAGAGAGTATAATCCGCATCCTAAAGATATTAGTGATGATGGTTCTGCCAGCCAATCGTCAATAGCTCTTTCAAACAGATTGAAAATGTAGCCTCTTTTCTTGTTGCTACGATTAACAGTTCGAAAAAGCGTTGCTATTTGTTTGGCGTCTGAATTCGGAGCATCTATGGTTGCAATAATGACCAAATCAATATCTGTTTTGCTGTTATAGATATAGGAAGACATCCCGCCGACAAGGGCAATGTCTTGCACTTGTAGGTTTGGGAAATATCTCTTGGCGTTGGTTACGCAAAAATCAGCCAGATTTAGAAGTCCGGTTCGGATATAGTCATAAACCTGTCCCTTATCATCAAACATCAACGGACAGAGAATGTTGTTATTCTGCATCCTCTCGGCTATTTTGACGGTTAAATCTTGAGTATCAGACATTGTTGTTAGTGCTCCGAGCCACACCAGCACCTAAGCCATCTATATCCGCAACCACAATTATCAATATCGCTGACTAACTCACAATAGCCATTATCAGTTTGACAATACTCATCTCTGGCTCTATCAGTTGGAGTACAACTACGGTCACAACCGCTGGCATCAACTTCAGGAGATGATGCGCATGAAGTACAGACTGAGGGGCAACATGCCGTCGCTTCGCTATATGAGCCACAGCCGTTGGTACAAATCTCCTCTGTTGCTACCGGACACTTCACGTCATCGCAAGGGTTAGGTTTGCAAGTTTTACAAACGCTGGTGCAACAACTTGTTCCTGTGGTGTATTCCGCGCAACCGTATTGGCAAGATACACCTGTGCTGCAAGTTATTCCGGCACAAAGATCTTCAGGAGACGAGCTGACAGATTCACAGCCATTTCCACTTTGGACGTAGCCATCATTACATGAATCAATTTTATATACCGTTCCCTGTTCTGCGCAATTAGAATCCCGTTTAGTGCAGGATGAATACTTTGCGTTTTGAGGAGGGGTTGTTAAGGGATATCCTTCGCATGTGTTTACCGTGCATGTCGGTTTCACACAGTAATACTTGCTAACGTCGAAAGGACAGCGGATATAATCGACACCGCTGCAATCCGATGCTGACTTTGTGTATCCCAAACTGGTACAATCACCGGTGACACAGGTGGCCAATGCCGTTCCC
>CATGXW010000068.1 GCA_949542085.1 uncultured Alphaproteobacteria bacterium | reverse complement strand
ACCCACCGCTTCAGGAGGGTTTTGTGTTATTGGTGGGAGTTGAGAGAGTCTAGAAGAAAAAACTAAACGATTTTAGTTTTTTCTACGAAGACCCTGGCTTTTAATAATGAGTGAGTACAGCGACAGCAAGCGAAACGAATTCATAAAAGCCCGGAACCTCTTACATTTTGCGATTTGATTTCATCAATCGCAAAGTGGCAACTCCATAAAAAAAAAGCCACCTTACGGTGGCTTAATTGGTGGGAGTTGAGAGGTTGGCTTCGTTACACTTCGCCGCTGCGTCGTCGCAAATGCGGCGGCACTTCCGTTCCGCCTGCTCCTCCTTGTCAAACTCCCTTCCTCGGGAGTTCTCACCACTTACTTCATTCAATAACACAAAACCCACCGCTTCAGGTGGGTTTTGTGTTATTGGTGGGAGTTGAGAGGTTCGAACTCCCGACCCTCTCGGTGTAAACGAGATGCTCTTCCAGCTGAGCTAAGCGCCCATCTCACTTACGGAAGTGTTTATACATCGTCAAAAATAATAAATCAAGTAAAAAATTCAATTTTTTTTATTTTTTTCACAAGCAACAGATAACATCATAAAAAAACGAGGCCAAAGCCCCGTTTAATCTTATAATATATAAAGAGCCGGTTGTATCCGGCTCTCACTTATATTAGTTTACAGAATCTTGTAAAGCTTTACCAGCTTTGAACTTAGCCTGTTTGCGAGCCGGAATTTTAATAGCGGCACCGGTACGCGGATTACGGCCAGTTGTAGCAGCGCGTTTAGAAACAGCGAATGTACCAAAACCAACCAAACGAACTTCATCACCTTTCTTCAAAGCGTTTGTGATAGAAGCTACAAATGCATCCAAAGCCTTAGCAGAATCAGTTTTTGTAAGGCCTGTTTCGCTAGCGATGCTAGCAATCAATTCGTTTTTATTCACGGTGAGGACTCCCTCTAATATAAGTTATAAACCAATGTGGAGAAAATATCTCTAACCACAAGAAAATTTAAGCGCCAAAAATCCGTTAAGTCAAACAAAAACAACGCTTACAGGGGATAAAAGAGCACTTTTTTCCGACTTATACACATTTTTAATAAAAAAAGGAGGGATTTTCCGCCCTCCTCTTACAAACAAAAGCGTTTCCAACGATTCGAAATCTACTTTTTTGAAAGATTCGCAAAAGCAGATATTTTTTCAATCGCGTCAAATAGCTTTATAAAAAAGCACGGAATTTTTCCGGCATAGCAAAAAGAAACTGTCACTTCCGGAATATTGTGCTCCAAACAGATGTTTATCCGGTGGTTGCCGTTATCCAAACTATCTTTATAACCCAAGCTCCGACACAGCATAATAGAAAGCGAACCGCACTTAGCATTCCACCCGTTTTTAACAATATCATCCTCCAACTCCTCATAAAGACGATATCTTTCTTCATCAGGAATATGAACTTGTGAAAATTGATAAGCGTTATCTTTCGTTCTGACACAACGGATAAGCTTTTTCTCTTTAATATCCTGCGGCCGCATATGATAGCAATGCGTTCCGTGTGTTTTAAATCTCTTGCGCAACTTTCCGATTAATAAAAACAACAGATTCCAACTGCGAATAACCGGATGAAAATAAATCTGCGTCTCAACATAATCCTGTGTTTTTCGAAGTTCCAAAAGAGTTTCTCGGGAAGAAAGCAGACAATCAGAAATGCCCTTTTTGTTATTACCAATCAATATAGCAACCTCTTTACCCGCATAGTCGTTTTCACCAGCACAATCAGGCAAAGCCAATAAATCATCAATTTTTAAATTATACGTATGCATTCCTTTTTTCATACACATTATAATGTCTCCACAACAAAATCTTCTTCATATAAAAGATGATGATGAATGCCGCGATAATGATTCAACGCCACGATTCTGGAAGTATAATCAATATTGGTTAACTGCGACTGATAAATAGCAATAGCAGCCTTCTTTCGTTCAATCACATCAGTAATATCTACATAATGTGTCGGAACCGACAAAGCTCCCCACAATTCATAAAAAACAGCTTTGGCTTTATATCTCTTTTCTTTCTGCAGCCGCCGCCAAAAAGCGCTGACAACCATATGATCGGCATGCGTGTCCTGCCGGTGCGGCATCAACACATAATCATAAGCCGAAAAATCAATCTGCGCAAACTTCTGATAGGCATCTATCAAAGCGCCATCCGTTCCATTCATAAAAGAATATGACCGCACATTCAAAAAAGCCATAGCCTGTTCAAACTCCGCTTTTCTGACTTCAGACGTATGAGCCTCATCCCAACCGGCAAGACCGCCTTTTTGCCCGTCTGTCAGCAGAATGACATCGCATTGCGGTCCGTATTTTGCCAACAAACCGCCGCAAGCAATCGTCTCATCATCAGGATGCGGTGCCAAAATGCAAAGTCTGTCTTCCGGTTTGATGGTCCACGCCTTGGATTTGACCAATTTTGGCAAATCATAACCGTGAATTTTGTTTTTTATCCAACGATTGATTTTTTTCAGTCCCATTTTATTTCCGCTTTTTTATCAATGTCCACTTAGAACGCTTGGATGTGCTCAATTGTCCGATGATTCGCTCATCATCATCCAAAGGCATCGGCTCACCGTCCCTGTTCTTTTTATATTTGCGAACAACAAAACCAAACGGCAGTTTCATTTTGTCTTCAACTTTCCAATCCGGTTTCCAGCTGCCGGAATAGTGATGAACGGCATAAGCGTCTTTGTTATCGGTGCAAAAATAAAAATACGGATAAATATACGCGTTATCGGTGATTTTCAGACGTCCTTCTGTTACAAACACATCATCAAGCCCGTATTTTTCTTTCATCACACGAGCAAAATAAACAGGATTTGTTGTTAAATTATACGTTCCGTCCGGCTTAACAAAAACCTCATCATCATAAACTGCCAGCAGATTTTTGACAATTTCACTCTGCGGCAATGTTCCGATAAGGGCCGGCGAAATATTACGACAGCTTCCGCAACGCTGTGAACCGATGAAAAAGTCATGATCCATAAACTCATCTAACGGCCGGCGGACTTCCTCATCTGTATCAAAATAAATACCACCTTCTTCGTACAAAGCATACAAACGGACATAATCGGAAACAAACGCCCACTTTTTGGCGGCAATGGCTTCTTTCAGATAGCGATTGTCAAGACGCTCTAAGTCCTCATTGCCCCATTTGCGAATTTTATAATCCGGAAAAAACTTTTTCCAAGAAGCCAGACAGCGGTTTTCCAACTCGCCCATCGGATTATCACCAAACCAGCAATAATGAATAACTTTAGGTATCATTAATCCCTCACCCAGGTTGTTTTACTATTTTATATAAGCAAAATCCCACTTTGGCAATGAATTAATACATCTTGGGATAAATCCGACAGTATCCGTTAAGCTATGGGACCTCTATAAACGGAAGCACCCGAACATATTCAGACTTATTCCCCGTATTACTTAAATAACAGGACGCACTCCCCTCATTCCAACAATCCGATCTGCTGGTATCCCAAACCCAAGTAGTATCATTATCATGAGGTACTGAGGACCAAATCTTTCCGGCATTACTTATAGAAAAAAATTCGCAAGAAGGTCCGGCGGTACAATCTGTACCACATATTGTGCTATAATATTCAACACAGGAATCATATTCCTCTCTGTTTTCCAAAGGTATAGCCTCACAAACCTCACGAGTAGCACAAAAGGACTTTCGAAAATTATCATAACTTCCGGTCAATTGGGAAAGATATTTAAGTTCTTTCATTGTAGGTAAAAACCATTCCTTAGAAGAAGTTTCAGTTCCCTTCGTTTTATAGGCATTTGCTCTTTCTGCCGCCTCCCCAGACTTGCAATTTGCAGCCCCCCTATTCATCGTAAAATTAATAAAACTATTTATTTTTCCGCTAAAATTTGACCGACCACCCAAACAACCATGTATGGTCGAACAGGAGGTAGAAATACTAGTGGCACTCTCCAAAAACTTTAAAACACAGTTGCTTTCCGAATTACTAACACTATCCAGCGAAAAACCTAAAGCTGCCGCCAGTCCGTTTTGCCCCTTGACATCTCCGGCGCCTCTCACCACCATAGCTATGGGCACTTCGTCCGGAACATAATTGAGCTTAACAGCATCATCAGCTTTATAACATTTCCAGTTACTAAACAAAATCGTCCCCGGAGTGCAAGGAACAGCCCCCTGAGTATCAGAACCGCTGCTGCACGACGGGCAATAATATTTGGTGCTGTCAAACGGACATTGAATACCTCCGGCGCTCCCGCAATCAGATTTGCTTTTGGTATATCCGAGAGCTGAACAATCACTGGGGGCGCAAGATGCCGCTGCCAAAGAAACATTCATAAACAGACAGCTCCCTAAAAGAAGCATCTGCGAAACTTTGCCTGAATAACTCATTGTTTTCTCCTTAAATTACAAACAATAGATTTTCGAAAGGTCAAAAGGACATTTGACAATCTCTTTACCGTTGCACTCGGCACTTGTCTTTGTATATCCCATAGATGAACAATTCGTCGACGGAACCTTACACCAATAAGTTTCTACCTCAACTTGTCCGGTCGGACAAATCGGCAAATCCTCACATTTATAACACTTTGTTCCTGCTTCAGTTATTGTCGTTCCGACTTGTTTCTGTGTCGAAGTACAAGCTGTTTTGCCATAACCTGTTGGACAATCATCATTTTGCGGCGTGCATTTGCCACAAACATCATCTCCTGAATACCCTTTCCAAGAATAAACCCAAGAACTGCAATTTGTCACACCTGCAGTATAACCAGTCGGACAAGATTTTTTTGTAACACTGCATTTATCCGAAGATATCGTCCATCCGTCAGGATGGTCTAAACTCTTACAAGAATATCTTCCTTTTTCAGGCTGATATGTTCCGCTGGCACAAGGCGTGCAACTCGCGGCTCCTGCTTTGGAATATGTCCCGCAGGCACAAGCAACACAGGCTCCCGCCCCTTTCGAATAGGTGCCGGCAGCGCATTGTTCACACGTAACACAATGTATACCGGCATTGGTTGAATAATAAGACGCAACACCGTATCCGCCCGGACACGTATCATATCCCCCCTTTTCAGTGCAGGAAAGAGGAACACACGTACCTTTGTCCGACATTTTATAATCTTGCAAACAATCGCCTTTTTTGTATTTTCCGTCACAGCTATCACGACAATCCACATTGGTTCCCGTCGGACAAGATGTTAAAACATATTCTGAAGAACATTTACAGCGCTTGTAACAAACCAAACCTTGTCTTACGATCACCGGATCACTGACCACTTTAGGATACGAGCAACCAGAAGGCCCAAACAATCCATAAATTGCACAATCACTGCTTTGCGCGATCTTACCATCGTCATTAACCCTCTTGCCATAATAACTTTCCATCTTTTTACTATAGTCCACAATATGGTAAATTCCTGCCACTTGATAAGAAGAACTATCATCAGACAGAGCTTCCTGAACTAAACCGAATTGTGCGTGTGAGTTATCTAAAAAAGGCATATCCAAACTGGAAGCTCCAGCATGAAAACCGCAAAACAAAACTGAAATACCAATATACATCGCCAACAATTTTTTCATGCCGCACCTCATATGCTCTACTTCCGGAACCCCTTTACGATAGCACACA
>CATGXW010000067.1 GCA_949542085.1 uncultured Alphaproteobacteria bacterium | reverse complement strand
TGTTTGAACAGGAGTGTGTTTCACGATAACAATTTTGCGACGGAACCCAGGCTTCCAAATCATACTGGCGGAACTTCGGAGCTCCCATGTCTCCGGTGCAAATATCCAAAACCTGATAGGGCAGTTCCAAATCTTGCAAAATCTCTTCCGAAATGGCCAGTAATTTTTTATGCCATTTGTCACTTTCGGCGGTGTCATTTTTGCAGATGACAAATTGTTCTGTTTTCATAAACTGGTGAACGCGAACCAAACCGCGTGTGTCTTTACCGGCGGCACCGGCTTCGCGACGGAAACAAGGAGAAAAACCGGCGTACAAAATCGGTAATTCTTTTTCATTCAAGATTTCATCGGCACGCAGGGAGTTCAAAATTAATTCGGCGGTTCCCGACAAATATAAGTCATCGGCCGGCATATAATAAATTTCATCACGGGAGAAAGGCAGATATCCTTGACCGTAAAGCGGTTTTTCCTTAGACAGGGCGGGAACGGTGATAACCGTAAAACCGTGTTCACGCAATTTATCCAGCACCATCATATGAATGGCCAGTTCCAATTGTGCCAAATCATTTTTAATCGCATAAGTGCGTGAGCCGCATACTTTGGCGATACGTTCCATCTCGGCCCAGTCGTTCAATTCCATCAGCTCAATATGATCTCTGGGAGCAAAATCAAATGTTCGGGGTTCTCCGACTTTGCGCAAGACTTGGTTGCAGCTTTCATCCGGTCCCAACGGACAGTCGGGGCTCGGAAAGTTCGGCATTCTTAACATCATGTCATCGAATACGGCTTGCAGTTCGGTCAGGCTTTCCTGTTCTTTTTTCAGTTCTTCGCCAATCTCCTTACTTTTGGCAATGATGGCCGGACGTTCTTCTGCCGTTGCCGATTTGATGGAGTTGCTTAAACGATTCTTTTCCTCGGCCAAAGCTTGTGAAGAAGTTTTGAGTTTGTTCATTTCCAGATATGAGGATATAAGCTTGTCAACATTTTCAGCGGCAAAGCCTTTTTTTGCCAAACATTCTTTTGCGTAGTCTTGATTATCGATAATGTATTTTATATCCAACATCTGTATTTGTCCTAAAAAGTATTTGATTTACACTTCAAAATAGAGTATCCATTTTACAAATAAATTCAATAGAAATTTGAGGATAAGTGTGAAATGTTCGCAGGAAAAACGATTTTAACCGGCGTAAAACCGACCGGAACGCCGCATCTTGGAAATTATCTTGGAGCCATTAAGCCCGCAATCCAACTGGGAAACGATGCTGTTGCCCAAGGCGGAAAGCATTATATGTTTATTGCAGACTATCACGCCATCAATGCTGAAAAAGACGCCGCGGTCTTAAATCAAAAAATGCGGGAAGTCGCATGTAGTTATTTGGCCAGCGGTCTCAATCCGGAAAAGTCATTCTTTTATCGCCAGTCTGATGTTCCGGAGATTCCTGAAATTACAACAATTTTATACGCCTATACGCCGAAAGGATTTATGAATAAGGCGCATGCTTATAAAGCTTGCGTCGATAAAAATCGTGAGGCGGGAAAGCCTGATGACGACGGTATTAACATGGGACTATATACTTATCCGACCCTGATGGCCGCCGATATCTTGGCTTATGACGCCGATATCGTTCCCGTTGGCAAAGATCAGGTGCAGCATGTTGAAATCGCCCGTGATATTGCCGGTGCGATAAACGCGCACTATAATAAAGAACTTCTCAAATTACCGACATATTGCTTTGATGATAAAATTGCGGTTGTTCCCGGTATCGACGGTCGCAAAATGAGTAAATCTTATGGTAATGTTATTCCGTGTTTTGAAGACGAGGCTGCTCTCAAAAAGGCTGTTTTCGCCATCAAAACAGATTCTCGTCCGCTGGAGGAGCCCAAGGATCCGGAAGAGATTATCGTTTATCAGGTTTTTAAGGCTGTTGCATCTCCGGATCAGCTTTTGGAAATGGCCGATGGTTTGAGACAAGGCAAATTGGGCTACGGACATATTAAGAATATGCTTTTGTCTGTTATTGCCGATGAAATGAAAGAAGTAAGGGATAAATACAATTACTATATGGCGCATTATGATGAAGTTGAGCAATTATTGGCTCAAGGAGCGGAAAAAGTGCGTCCGGTTGCGCAAGCAACGCTCAAACGTCTGAAAGATGCTGTTTTTGGGAGATAATATGAAGCGATATTGGATTTTAGGTGGCGTAATTGTTTTTATCGGTGTCGCCTTGGCATTGGTTCTGAATGCCAATTCCGCCGACGATGGGCAGTTGACGGAAAGAAAAGTGACCGCCGAGCAGCTGCGTCAGTGGTTGAATAATAAAAAAGACGCTATTTATGAAATTCGCAAAGATGAATTCTATGTGCAGGAGGCTATCGGTTCTCAAGGAGTTTCTTTAACCATTCCGCAAAAGTTTTTTAATGATTTTATTGTGCGTTTTAGCTTAATGAGCGTCACGGAATCTGCAAATATTAAGCTGATAAAAGTCAATACGGCCAATGGAGATACCTATAGTTTTGAAATCCGTCAGCGTCCGGAGGGGTATCGTTTCCGAGTTTATCATAACGGACATTCCATTGCCGAAAAAGATGCCGATGTTCTTGAGCCCAATGTCTTTTATGGAGTAAGCTTTGAAAAACACGCTAATCATATGGCGTTAAAACTGAATGACAAAGAATTGTGGCGTCAGGATTTTCCGGACGGAACAGGGCGTAAATCCATGTTTAACATTTTGCTCTTGGGATTACCGGATCATCCGGCGGGCATCGTGATAAAGGATATGGTTTTATATACGGGAAAGAAATAAAAAAACGCTCCGTTAAGGAGCGTTTTTTTTAGTCGTTTTTTTGGCTGTCAAACGGACCGACTTCTTTAAAAGCCAATTCTTGTTCGTTGTCTGTAATCAAAATCAAAGTGTTTTCTGCAAATTTATAACTTCTGACTTTGGGAAGAATTTGGAAGAAGTTTTGTTCGGCTTCCATCTCTTCTTCCGGTCCCATCATCATGGTGCTTCCGCCAAGATTTAAGGTGATTTTTGAACCGTCAACATCGTATGTTCCAAAGTAATTGTTGACAATGCGACCAAAGAAATTGGCACCTTCGGTGTCAAAAGCCAACGTGACTTTCACGCCGTTTTGAGCTTGCAAAAGCTGATATTCTTTTCCTTTGAAACTCTGTTCCGGAGAGGATGAACAAGCGTTTAACAACAAAAAAAATGCAAAAATTTTAATAAGTTTCATATCAAATTCCTTTTCTTTAAGTGTTTTTTACGACAGTTCGGCCAGTTTTTGCGCTTGGTCTTCCATGACCAAAGCATCAATGATTTCGCCCAAGGCGTCACCGCTGACAACTTCATTGAGTTTATAAAGTGTCAGATTGATACGGTGATCGGTCACGCGTCCTTGAGGATAGTTATATGTTCTGATGCGTTCAGAACGGTCACCGCTGCCAACCTGCAGCTTTCTTTTTTCCGAATAGGCGGAGTCAATGGAAGACTTCTGCATATCATATAGTTTCGCACGCAGGTGATTCATCGCCTTTTCTTTATTTTTGTATTGAGAACGATCATCCTGACATTGAACGACAACGCCGGTCGGAATATGGGTGATGCGAACAGCCGATTCGGTTCTGTTAACGTGTTGTCCTCCGGCGCCGGAAGCACGATAAACATCAATTTTAAGATCTGCGGGGTTAATATACATGTCCACTTCTTCGATTTCCGGAAGAACGGCGACCGTTGCCGCAGATGTGTGAACACGCCCCTGAGATTCCGTGACCGGAACACGCTGAACACGGTGCGCGCCGGATTCAAATTTTAATTTTGCAAAAACATCTTTTCCTGTGATTTTGGCGGAGGCTTCTTTATAGCCGCCAAGTTCGTTTTCCGTCAGGTCGTTCACTTCAAAACGCCAGCCTTGAAGGGTGGAGAAACGTTGATACATTTCGAATAAAACAGCAGCAAACAGAGCCGCTTCATCTCCGCCGGTGCCGGCTCGAACTTCCAAGATGGCATTTTTCTCGTCATCTTCTTCTTTGGGAAGCAAGAGAATTTTTATGTCATGTTCCAAAGCCGGAAGTTTTTCTTTCAGGTCATAATATTCCGCTTCGGCCAATTCTCGCATTTCCTTATCCAAGGATGCATCATCCATCATTGCTTTGGCATCGTTCATATTAGTTTCCAAATGACGCCAATTGTTAATGGCTTCCACAACCGGAGCCAAAGCTGCCAATTCTTTGTTCATTTTAACAAGTTCGTCCGAATTCAGGTCCGGAGCGGCAATAAGCGCTTCTATTTCGTTATAGCGATTGACAACATTATCCAGTTTTTCTGCAAAATTCATTTGATGTTCCTTATATAAAAGAAAATAGCAGGTCGAAACCTACTATTTTCTGATAAAAAAGTCAAGATAAAGCTATTCGGCGGTCTGTTTCAGAAACTTATCCAGCGGAACGTTCATCTTTTTATGGTTGGTGAATATCTGAGTCAACACGCCGTTGATATACACGTCAACGCCGTCAACTTTGCCGCTGGATAAAATCATTCCGTTGCCTTCCGGAACGGTGTATGTGTCACCCGGCATCAAAACTTTGCTGAGATAAAGTTTATTTTGATCTTTAACTTCAATCCATGTTTCCGCCTTAACTTTGATAACAACGCCTTCTTGCGGAGTGATAGCTTCGACGTCTGTTTTCGGAGCTGTCTGTTGTTGGGCTTCCGGTTCTGTAAAGGAAGCTTCTGTCATGACAACTTGAGCAGTGTTTTCATCTGTCCCGCTAACATTGGAGGACGTGTTTTCCGTTGGTTGCTGAATGTCAACATCCGCAGAGGAAGAATAATCCCCAACGACCAACGGCATATCTCCCGTGGCGGCTTCTATCTGAATGGTATCGGCAGAAACAACGGCGTTGTCATCTTCAACAACATCAGCTGCTTTTTGGCTGTATGCGTGCCATCCGGCATAAATAGCGGCGATGGCAACTAAACTGATAATCAAGTATTTTTTATTGGGAACAGTAGCTTCTGTTTGTGGCTCCAGAACATAAATATCCTTATCTTGTCTGGAATTTGTTTCTTCTTTATAGAGCTCAATGATGTTGCTGCTGTTGAGGCCGAGAAAATCAGCGTACGAACGAATAAAGCCGATACCGTACGGAAAATCCGGAATTTCTTTGTAATTGCTTTCCTCAATGGCTTCCAGATAACAGCGACGAATGCACAGTTTTTTGGCAATGTCTGCAATCTTAAGACCTTTGCGCTGGCGCATTTCCTTTAACAGGTTTCCGACTTTGGAAACAGTGTTGTCATCGGATGCGGCAATGTCAACGGTAGCTTCGCTAACATTTTTTGTCGCAGCCTTATGTGAAGTTTCTTTTTTTGATGGGGAAGTTGCTTCCAGAGTGTTTTTTTCTTTTTTCACGATAAATTTCCTTTACGATAATCAATAAATTTACAAGATTGTGTCATACTTTTTAATAAATTTCAATACCGTGGTCGTTGGCATAGGATATTAATTGGGGACGAAGCGTCTTTTTATTAGATTTCATTAATGTTTTTACATAATCCTCAATGTCGACAATATTCAACGAACGAACCATACTCTTGACTTTTCCGAAAGCGGAACCGGACATTGACAGGTTGCGGTATCCCAAACCGATAAGCGCCAAAGCTTCAATAGGGTTTCCGGCCATTTCTCCGCAAACGGAGCAGTAGACGCCTGCATTTTTAGCCTTGGTAATGATTTCCTGCATCACTTTTAGGAAAGGCGCCGAC
>CATGXW010000066.1 GCA_949542085.1 uncultured Alphaproteobacteria bacterium | reverse complement strand
AGAATGTTGCAGAGGCTACTGCATGGCGTCAGTAAATCCCGCTCCCGCAACCAATAAAACCGCCCCATTCAAGCGGGGCGGTTTTATTATGGCTGGAAGCCTTGGTGAGTGGGGTTTGGTTCGTGAGCTAGGGCGTGATAGTGACCGCCGAAATGACAAAGCGCTAATAGCGGGGCGCACATTACTGAGAAAATATGCGAGCCTAGGTCGTGGTGCCTGTCATGACATCCAACACTCCAGCTGCATTAAAAAATGGAGGTGCCGATCTCTTCTTATATAGCTTTGTGCCTCCTTAGGGATATATTTATGCTCGCCAATAACCAGATACTAAGACCAAGTGAATATATTAAAAAAACATACTGCGGGAACTCAAAATATTGCGATGATAAAACAAAAGGTCCTTAAAAGGACCTGTTGTTTTATCAGTCAAGTGGCAGAATAAAGCGGACGTGCCAATAGTGGGGAGGAGACGCCTGTGAAGTACTGGATAGGAACGGTGTTCCTCCTATTTCATCTCCTTTAAGTTCACGTAGAGCCTCATTTACTCGCTTAAGCCCGATAGCGCGGACGCTGTGGAAATTGGCATCAGAAGGAACAATCCACTTCTTTCCGGTCACCGAAGGAAGTCTCTCTGCTTTTTCACGGGCTTGTCGAATATCAATATTTTGTCCGTAATTATGCAATGCCAGAACAAAATGAAGAGACTGAGCCCGAATGACAATTCCTAAAATATTCCCATCATAAAGGGCGTATTTCAAGCCACATTTGGTGTAAGCATAATCGATTTTATCTTCCGTTACCGGAGGCGCGATGTTTGTAGGAAATCCTCCTAAAAAACTGTCGCTGGCAATAAAGTCGACAAGCATATTCCAAGCTTTGCTTTGAGCAGGGAATATGGTGTTTAAGCTCACGCTTTCGTTCTCAATCGCCTCTTGTATTTCGGAGGCTGTGAGAGGTGTCGTAGAGGTTGGGTTGAGAAGAGCTTGGGTGACATCTTCTAGCGAAACCTCTAATGTTTTCATCAGATTGATGATTGCGTTAACATTTTTTTCCATTGTTATTAATAGTTTAGATAATAATATTTGTTATCTTTTTAACGTCTCCCATCAGCTTGTTTAGCTGATTTCAGGAGTTGTAATTCTGTTTGAATATTTGCGGCTCTGACGATTAATAGATTGGGATATTGTTCTTTGAGCCGTTGCCTTTTTTCTGGCGGTGTATCAGCTGATAATTCGATTGTTAGAGGTAGATGCTCGATTCTTTGTGGCAAAACAAGTTCTGTGCTTTTTCCTAACTTTATTTTCTTTAATACCTCAAATTGTTGCGGATGTAAATATATTTGACCTTCACCATTAAAAACTTCATCTGAATAATCAATATCTTTTAATTCCACTTTTCCTTTTGTTTGACTGAAATCTATTTCGGTCAGTTTCGGGCTGACATGGAATAATAGAAATTCGGAAAATTTTTCCGGCATAACAAGCCGTTCAAGTTCAGAAAATTGAACATTGGAGGATGTTTTCAGATTAACGCATTTATATGCGGAAAAGTCAAAAACTTTTAAATCCGAGGGATACTTATCAGGAGATAACAGACACAAATGCAAGGTATCAACAGGACAAGAAATATTCATATCGTGTGGTAAAAAATTTGTGTGTAGTTCTTTGAGGAGAGGAAAAGTCTCCAATGGCCAGCTTTGCAGAAGAGGGGCGCCGTCTCTTTGGGAAAGTGATAATAAAGGAGTTTGGGCTGGCGGAATAATTTGTGACAGCAGGTCTGTATCACAACGAAGTTCTTGAATGTGGTCATTTTGAGATAAATTGATAATACAATTGGGATCGAAAGAGCTGAATTGAAAATCGATTTTTTTTAAATTTTTATATTCGGAAAAATTAAATGACGCACTTTCACCAAAAGTCATTCCGGAAAAGGATATGCTTTCAATATCTTTACATAATTGAATGTTTTTGATGCAGGGGCTTGAGGAGAAATTCATCAAATATCCCCGCAGAATGGGCATATGTATTTTATAAGAAGTCGGAATATGATTAAAAGGAAAGGAAGTTTCACCGTTTTTTTCTAATGTGTTAAAACTTTTAAAAGGCATACGGGAGATGTCCACGTTTTCGAGAGCGGGAAAGCGGCAATGTGAAGCGTTAAAGTTTCTGACAGTATCCGAAAGGACAATTTCTCGCAGTTTGAGGAAAGTACTATTCATCATATCCAACTGTGTCAATCGGGTAAAGGATGATAAATCAAGCTTTTCGATACTTTCAAAAGAGTTTCCTGATAAATTGAAATTCTGTAACGAAGACGGAAAAGCCTCCTCTGTCAGACGGGGAAACTCTCCACTTAAAGAAAGAGATTGTAAATCCTCGCTGTTGATAAAGGATGATAATTTAGGAAAGTTTCCTTTGATTTTAATTTCTTTTAAATTTTGGGGAAAGACGATTTTTTGGATGTCGTTGTCTTTCTGAATATCCAATTCCAGCGTGTGGCAGGAAATCGCGGATAAATCCAGTGTCGAAGTATAACAATTTGAATGTAATATTAAGTTGTCTATCTTGGGCAAATTGGCAATATTCTCAATTGTTTTAGGATAAAGCGGTCCGTCGACTTCCAATGTTTTAAATTTGATGCCGATATTTTTTAATGATTTTATCCGGTCGGATTTGATACGAATTTTATCAAAAAATATATCTTCAAGAGTTGAAGTGGGATGTAAGATATCATGCGTTTTTCCGGAGGTATCTGCGACAATGCCGATGTTGAGTTTTTCGGAAGCCGGAATTTCAGTTGAGCGCATAATGGTAACAAAATCATCTGTGCGCATTAATGACATCAAAAAACGGCGGGGATCTTCAATATATTGCCAGTCAACAATACTGTCCCTATATCCTTTAATTTGTTTTATTTTGCCGTTTTCAAATTCAATGGTTGCATGCGGTGCAAATTCCGTCGCATTATCGCCATAATCGCGAATAGAATAAATTTGTGTTGCCCCCTTTTCCACACGAGAAGCATATGTGGCAACACAATGGTTAAGCTGGCTTCCTTCATACTCTAGAGCTTCTTTCGTCAGCAGGCGGACGGCTTGGACATGATGTTCGGGATAAATTTCTATAACTTCCAGTCCTTGATGGCTTTTGATAATGCTATCCAAATTTTTATTGTTTTCATCATTGATTTTTTCAAAATAGCTGTCGGCAATGTAAATGAGATCATCAAAGTTTTCAGCCTCGTGATGCAAACCTGTAAAATAGCGACTGCCATTAACACGGGTCGGGTATTTTTCAATATAAGAGGCAACATAGTCTTTGATGTGTTGGGCTTGCTGGTATAGGATGGAATTGAGAAAATCGTCGATGTTAAGACTGACCGTGCCGTCCTCATTCAAAATAACCGCTCTCGGGGATGATTGCGCAAAAGCAGGAAGTAAGTATTTTTTCATCAGACGTTGAGTGCAGGCAAAGGTTTTGGCTTCTGTCGAAAGTTCAGAAAACGGCGTAAAAGCCTTTTGTTCTTTATAGGCTCTCAAGAGAGACATTTTTGTAGTCAGAAGTTGATTGAGGAGAATGCCGTATTTCTTTTTATCATCGTTTTCTTGGGCGAGGCGAATTTGCGCCTTGTATTTTTCGATATCGGTTTTGAGGCGTTTGAGTTGAGTGGAGATATTTGCTATTTTCTTTTTACGCTTTTGTTTGGAAGCCGTCATTTCCTCATTATAGGATGTAAC
Organism: uncultured Alphaproteobacteria bacterium; assembly: GCA_949542085.1. Lineage (GTDB taxonomy): Bacteria > Pseudomonadota > Alphaproteobacteria > RF32 > CAG-239 > CAZU01. The sequence goes on along the minus strand of CATGXW010000066.1, from coordinate 2,036 downwards.
GTCATAAATGGACGTTTGCGAAAACATCGTGTTTATCGCCTCTAAAAAATCCGGATAATTTATAATCTTCGTTTCATAGTCTTCCTTTGCGAGACAAAAATATAACATACGGGAAAATAAAATCAACAAAAAATGACAAAAACGATTTTTTTGGAAAAAGGCTTGCCTTTTGATTCTTTATAGTATAACGTGTTTTTCAAATGCTTTTATAATTTTTAAATTTTTATGTTATGAAAAAAACAGAAAGTTTTTTCAGGTTTGACATCACGCAAACGACACACGTGCTGCTCTACAAAATCGAACAAGGAGAAGGCAGACGCTGGCTTCTGGGAAGCGGAGACTCTGACAACACTCTCTTTCTTCACGAACTGAAGCGTCCTAAAGAAAACTTCGTTTTGATTGAGATCGGGACGGGGGTTCTGAAGTTTACAACGGTTCATGGGTTCACCTATGTCGTGACCGACAAAGACGGTGACGGTGCGGAAGTCAGTTTCCACGGACCGGTCAATGCTCTGCTGACGCAATCTCTGCTGCCTCGCATGACCTACGTTCCCGAAACACTGGTGGGAATGAGCAGCGACATGGAAGACTATGTTCCTATCGCAGAGTTCATGAAGCTTCGTGAACAACGTCACAATGGCGAAGTCAACCCGCAGGATAAGTTCGGCTGGCGTGTCAACATGAAGTTCAACAACGAGCTCACTCCGTGGTTGCCGCCGTTTAAAGGAGAAATGCGTGAGAAACCCAAAAAGAAAAGTGGAAAGTTCTTTCGAGGATAGTTCCTTTTCTCTGCTCAAAAGCCCGCGTTAATGCGGGCTTTTTTGTTAGAGTTTGACATTGTTGTGTAATGCCAAAAAATCAAGCATCGCCTGCAATTTGTTATATTCGTTTTGCGAGGTTTTATCCGCAAATCTTTCGGCTTGCCCTAGGGCAAAGATGCGGGGTTGCTGCAACATAATCTCACGTCCTTGCAGGCGGGTTTGTTCGGTTGTGGCAAATTCTTTTTGCAAGGAGAGCGCATCGGCGATAGGTTCGGCAAGAGCGGCGTTTCGCTGCGAATAAACCGACATAAAGCGGCGGATGACAATAACACTCAGAAGAATAAACAAAACGCCTGCGGAGTGAATGAATGCCGACATAATGATAAACGCCGGAATAATCAGGAGAATACCCAACAATTTGGTAAATATTCTCCACCATTTATTGGGTGTCTTGTGGCAAAACAAGAAAACGCCGAAAAATAAAACAATCGTCATTCCTGATAAAAAGGAAAACGTCCTTAAAACATTTGTTTGCAAGGCGGCAATATAAGCCTCCGCAATCAGCAGCATTCCCAAGCTAAAGAAAAGATAGCCGCTGTTCATTTTCAGCATATAAGAAGTCAATGTGCGTTTTAAATCTTTTTTGATAAAGGCGGCCGCGCGTTTTATCTTCAAAAAATTGGCTTTTCCGGCATTGAAAATCGTGTCGTCTTTTACGAAAAGCTGCTTCAACGCTTGACGTTCGTGTTTTTCGATACCGTTTAATCTGTCTGTCTTTTTTATCAAAAGAACCCGTCCGTCGGCATTCTGAATATCAATAATATTTTTTCTGTATAACTCCAGCAAAAAGCTGCCGAACGATGTCAGGTCAAAAACATTAAATGCCAGATAACGGAGCAGAGCCGCGTTTTTTTTGAGTTTGATATTCAGTTGCCCTTTGTTTTGCTTAATATATTTCCATGAAATTTTAAACGAGACGGTAATAATCAATAAAGCCAAAAGGCTGATCAAAATATCTCCGTATCGGTCAATAAAAAGCAAAAACTTGTCGGAAAAATCAGGCTGAATGAGTTTGTCTGCCGGCAGGGATAGAATGATGTGTAATCCGTTTCCCGGAAAAACAGGCAAAAGGGAAATGATGCCGAGCGTATTGGATCCGATTTTAAAAACTTGTGTCAGGTCTTTGCGAAAATAACTGGGGCGCCCGCTGAAAATTTCCAATCCGATATTTGAAATTTCAGGAGGAAAGGTGATCGTTGCCGCCACTCGGGAAAT
>CATGXW010000065.1 GCA_949542085.1 uncultured Alphaproteobacteria bacterium | reverse complement strand
TGCGGGTTTTGTTTTGGTTTAAGAAGGATGTTACAAATGAAAAAACTCGTACTAACGGCTGCTTCAATTCTCGTTCTGAGCAGTTGTGTTTCTCTCACCCATCAAGAAAAAATGACCCTGCAAAGTATGAAAGCTCAGGGAATTACCGTTGACAAACCTATCGGTGGTTGGGAACGCCCTGCCAATCCTGTCGGTGCCGGCGCCCTGAACCTCCTCCCCGGTTTCGGAAACTTCTATCTTGCTTCCGGAAACGGTGCAGACAGCAGTCAATATCTCTATGGTTTTCTCAACCTCATAAGCTGGCCGATTTCAATTTTATGGGGCATACCGGAAGCGGCAATTGACGCCAACCGCATCAACGAACGAGAATTAATTTACTATTACACTTACGATGAAAGCGGCAAAGAAGCTCTTGAACAAAAAGGCTACAGTCTTTCGGCAACCGGCCGCTTGCAAAAAAAATAAAGAAATCCCTGCCGTATTGGCAGGGGTTTCTTTATTTTAAGCACCCCGAGAGAAAGTGAAGAACGCGGGATATAATAAAAATTAAGGACGGTGACACCGGAGTGTACAAAAGCGTACATGAGGATGGCACCGTCCCGAAAATTTTGTATTAGATACCCGTTATACACTCGCGTAAAACAGGCACACAGCCCAAGAGGAAGGGGAGAACGCGGGATATAATAAAAATTAAGAGCGGTGACACCGGAGTGTACAAAAGCGTACATGAGGATGGCACCGTCCCGAAAATTTTGTATTAGATACCCGTTATACACTCGCGTAAAACTTGGAGAATGTTTTAGCTGGGGTAAAAATAAGAAGAGAGAAAATTTTAGTGTACAAAAAGGTACATGCTGTTGCTAGTTGGTGAAAACGAGCCAACGGCGATGTTTGAACCTTACGAAACGAACGACCAACGGAAGAACAATTTTCTCTCTTTCGCAATTTTTGCCCCAGATGAGGCATTATACAAGTTTTACCTAGAACGGAATGTCATCATCCAAATCAGCTGAAGGAGCTGCAGACGGAGCGGAATCCCAACCATTGCCGCCGGCAGGTGTAAAGACATCGTTACCGCCGGCCGGAACACCGTCACCACGGCCGTCAAGCATAACCAAATTACCGCTGAAGTTTTGCAAGACAACTTCGGTTGTGTATCTTTCCTGACCGTTGTTATCTTCCCAGCGGCGTGTCTGCAACTGACCTTCCAAATAAACTTTGGAGCCTTTGCGCAAATATTTTTCAGCCACTTCAGCCAATTGCGGATTAAAAATAACCACACGGTGCCATTCGGTACGATCCTTGCGTTCACCTGTCGCCTTGTCACGCCATGTATCAGATGTCGCCAAATTCAAGTTAACGATTTTAGCACCGCTCTGAGTGTTGCTGACCTTGGGATCTGCACCAAGATTACCGACCAAAATAACTTTATTAATGCTTCCAGCCATTATCTTATTACCTTTATTATGATTAATTAAAACTGTTTTTCACTATACACAAATAAACAAAGAAAGGAACAAAAATCAGTAAACCTGTGTATATTCGCCATCCTGAAATTTATAAATTCCGTAATTGAGCTGTTTTTCAGGTGTTCCGTTGGTAAACATGGTTTCACCCCATGGCGTGACAAACGTATTGTTGTTCAATGTCGCCACCAAATCTTCATACTTAAAAGAATCCGCCTTGTCCACCAAATCACGCCACAGTTTGATAGCCGAATAGCCATACACTCCCAGCCCTTCCGGTTCAGCGCCCTGCAAACGCAAGCGCACCAGTGTTTCCGTAAAATCAGGACTGTTTTTTAACGACGGCAAAGCGACCATATATGTTCCCTCTACCAAATCACCGAGCATTTCACGATAACTTTGACGAGCCTGATAACGATTGGTAAACAAGGTCAAATCTTCCTTTTCGTCTTTTAGCTCGCGAGATAACTTTGAAATATCATTCGAGGTTCCCAGAATATAAACCCCGTCATTGTCATCTTTACCTACCCGGCGAGCCATTTTTGACAAGCTGTCCCGATACATATCAATATTATAGCTCATCAAGCGTTCGGCCTGCCCGTGATGACGAAACTCATTTTGCACCGCAGCGGCAATTTCCACCACTTCCCTCACCGAGGCATCATAGGCAAGAGCCACTCGCTTGCCGTTAAAATTTGCCTCGTAATAATTAAAGAAGTCTTCCCCCTGCTTGTCAACAGGTGCCACCATTTTGACCAAACCTTCATAATGACGGGCATTGCTGTTTTTTCCGATACTGGTCGGAACAATTTGAAAAATATTGGCTCGGGCATAAATATCAGCCACTTTATCAAAGGCGTTATCGCAATAAGGTCCGATAACAAGGTTGATTTTTTCCCGACTCGCATTAACAGCCATCATCTGCGCCGTAGAAATGGCAAAAGTATCTTTGCATTGATCATCCACAACCAACAAACTGACACTCTCGCCTTCAATTCCTCCTTGAGCATTGATATCGTCAACGGCAATCTGAACACCATTCACCAACTCGTCGCCAAAAACCTTTAAATCGCCGACTCGCGGCGCCACAACGGCCACGTTAACACGCGCCTGCACCGAAAAAATGCCTAAAAACACGGCACTGCAAAGACTATATAAGAAAATTTTCAGCATAAATTCAAATCATTAACTATAAACATAAGGCGAAATACTATCATTTTTTATAGTCATTTCAAGTTTTTTTTAAAATTCACACAAAAAACATATTGACAAAACAACAAAATTTTGCCAGAAGAAAGACATCAAAAACTATAATTATGTAAATTTTTCTGAATCGCATAATGAAAAACGAAATAAATCTCTTAAGTGCAGATTAATATTCAAACTCTGTACGTAACACCGTCGAGATAGATTTCAACATCTACAAAACCGTGTATTCTTAGAGAGTTAAGATAAAAGCCTAAATGCAGCTTCTTTTTTAGCATAAAAATTTCGAATTTTTCTTACTGCCGCCGTTGTATCGTTGTGAAACGCTACACGGCTTTTTTTATATCAAAAAAAATGTTGACAAAATTCCCAAAACATGATTATATACACCCATAAACACTATAATTAAATTTCTATAACTATGTTACGCTTAAAGTTAAATTTCGCAAAAAAAGATCCTAGGTTTTCCAACATCCGCATCAGAGCCCCCGGTTTATCAAAAAATTTTATTGATTAATCCTAAAGCCCTCACCCCAATGATACGAGACAGATAAAAAACCTAAAATCTTTAAACAAATACCAAAGCAGAAAAGAGTTTAACTGACTTTCAAATCAGCCTCATAATTTCTCAACCTCCTGCACCCTGTGCCGGAGGTTTCTTTTTATCCCAAAGTTCTACCCCCAAATCTCTATTGAATTTTATATCAGTTTGCGTATTATAGCTCCTTATGGGAGATGATAAAGATGAGTAATGACAAAATAGAAATCAAAGGCGCACGTGAACACAACCTCAAAGGAGTGGATATCAACATTCCAAAAAACAAACTGACGGTTATCACCGGCCTGTCCGGCTCAGGAAAATCCTCTCTGGCGTTTGACACCATTTACGCCGAAGGACAACGCCGCTACGTTGAAAGTTTGTCCTCTTACGCTCGTCAATTTCTCGATCTGATGAAAAAACCGGAAGTAGACTCTATTGAGGGTCTGTCTCCGGCAATCTCCATTGAACAAAAAACCACCTCGCACAATCCGCGCTCAACCGTCGGCACCGTTACCGAAATTTATGACTACATGCGCCTGTTGTGGGCTCGCGCCGGCACGCCATACTCACCGGTGACAGGGCTGCCTATCGAATCTCAAACCGTTTCACAAATAGTCGATAAAATCTTAGCCCTGCCCGAAGGAACAAAACTTCTTCTGCTGGCCCCCATCGCCCGCGGCAAAAAAGGCGAGTTCAAGAAAGAAATCGAAAGCCTGCAAAAACAAGGATACCAACGCCTGAAAATCGACGGTGAGGTTTATGACATTGAAGAAGTGCCGCCGCTTGTCAAAAATATCAAACACGACATCGAGGGTGTCGTTGACCGCATTGTCGTCAAACCCGAGATTTCCGAACGTTTGGCCCAATCCGTTGAAACAGCCCTCAAACTCGGCGATGGTTTAATCTTTACAGAAGACAACACCACCAAGGAACGAACAACGTTTTCTTCAAAATTTGCCTGTCCGGTTTCCGGCTTCACCATCGAAGAAATCGAACCTCGCTTATTCTCATTCAACAATCCTTACGGCGCCTGCCCGCATTGTGACGGCATCGGAGCCCGCCTGTATATGGATCCGGAATTGATTGTTCCAAATCCTAAGCTATCACTTTCACAGGGTGCTATAGCGCCTTGGAATACCGGAAGAAGTTCTTTTCACAATCAGGCCATTGATTCCCTTCGCAACTTCCTTAACATTTCCCCCCAAACACCTTGGTGCGACCTACCGGAAAAAGCGCGCAATATCATCTTGTTTGGCTCCGGCAATGTCTGCATCCCGATGTACTACTCCTCTTTTGTTTCGGACAAACCTTTTGAAGGCGTGGTCGCCAATATGGAACGCCGTTTTTTGGAAACGGATTCCGCTTGGGTACGTGAAGAATTTTCCAAATACCAATCTGCGGCCCCTTGCGAACATTGTCAAGGCAAACGCCTGAAACCCGAGGCTCTGGCCGTCAAAATCGGCGGCATGGATATTATGGATGTTTCCGATATGTCCGTCAAAAATGCCTTGACGTGGTTCCGCGGCATCGGCCCGACACTATCCCCAAAAAAACAAGAAATCGCGGCCAAAATCCTAAAAGAAATCATCGAACGCTTGAGCTTTCTCAACAATGTCGGTCTGGAATATCTGACCTTGTCCCGCATGTCCGGAAGCTTATCCGGCGGTGAAGCTCAACGCATCCGTCTGGCCAGCCAGATTGGTTCCGGATTGACCGGCGTGCTTTATGTTTTGGATGAACCGTCCATCGGCTTACACCAGCGTGACAACGACCGCCTGTTGGAAACCCTCACCCGCCTGCGTGATATCGGCAACACCGTCATTGTCGTCGAACACGATGAAGACGCTATCCGTGCCGCTGATTATCTGATTGACATGGGACCGGAAGCGGGACAAAAAGGCGGACAAGTTGTTGCCTGCGGCGAAGTCAAAGATGTTTTGAAAACCCGCAGCCTGACCGCGCAATATCTGAACGGTGAACGCCACATTGATATTCCCGAAAAACGCCGGAAAGGCAACGGAAAATTCATCGGTGTCAAAGGAGCCAAAACCAACAACCTGAAAAATGTCGACGTTAAAATTCCGCTCGGCACGTTGACCTGTGTCACTGGTGTGTCCGGCGGCGGCAAATCCTCTCTGATTTTGGAAACACTTTGCAAAGCCCTTAATAAAGAAATCAACGGCAGCCGTATCCAAACCGGAAAATTTGACAAACTTCTCGGCGCTGAAAACATTGATAAAATCATTAACATCGACCAATCGCCGATTGGCCGCACACCACGTTCCAATCCAGCCACCTACACCGGATTATTCACCCATATTCGCGATTGGTATGCCGGATTGCCGGAAGCCAAAGCTCGAGGTTACACGGCGGGCAGATTTTCTTTCAACGTTGCCGGCGGACGTTGTGAAGCCTGCAAAGGAGATGGTGTCACCAAAATTGAAATGCACTTCCTGCCCGATGTCTATGTCGCCTGCGATGTCTGCAAAGGCAAACGCTTCAACCGTGAAACATTGGAAATTAAATACAAGGACAAATCCATCGCCGATGTTTTGGACATGACCGTTGACGAAGCTTACGAATTCTTTGAAGCCATTCCGGCCATTCGCAACCGCCTTGATTTATTGCGCAAAGTCGGCTTAGGCTACATCCACCTCGGACAATCGGCAACCACCCTTTCCGGCG
>CATGXW010000064.1 GCA_949542085.1 uncultured Alphaproteobacteria bacterium | reverse complement strand
TTCATGATACCCTCGTTTTTTTATTAAAGATAATTTCTATATATTTTCTGATTGCTTTTTTTCAATAAAGAGCGGTCTTTTTTTGGGTTGACGAAAGGCTTATTTAAGTTACAATAAATAGGTTTGATAAGTTTAGGAGAATGCCGTGATTTTTGGTAAAAAATATCTGATTTGGGATTTGGACGACACTTTGTATCTGCGGACGCCGGAATGGGGTGATTTGCTGGATTATACTATGGCTCAGGCTTTGGTTGAGGATTTAAAGTTGCCGATGGATGTCAATGAAGCGGCCGCAAAAGTTAAAGAATCTTATTCTATTTACCGTAATGGTGGGGAAATTTTTTATCGTGATTACGGGGTTAATCCCGCTGATTTGTTTTATGCTTATCATAAGAGAAAGCCGGTTGAAAAAATTACCGCGTATCCTAATTTGTTGGAAAAAATAGAAAAAGTTCCCGCCGAGCAGTATATTTTTACGGCCAGTGATCGTTATGCTTCTGAGAAAATCTTAAAACATATCGGTTTATATGACTTTTTCAAAGATCGGTTTTATTCTGTGGAAGATTTCGGCGTTTTCAAGAAAAATGAAAGCTCTGATGTTTATCTTCGTTATTGTGAAAAGATTGGAGCCAAACCGGAAGACTGCGTGTTTGTTGACGATAGCTATTCTAATTTGGAATATGCAAAAGAGGTCGGTATGACAACCGTGCGCATTTATTATAAGAATAACTCGGCAAAGGGAATGCCTTTTATCGATTACGCTTATAAGGGCGCAGAGAGTTTTTTGGATGATGTGATTAAGAAAGCCGCTTAGTTTTCGTCGTCTTTTTTGCAGATATTTTGCTCAAAGTGATAATTTTTTTGATTGTCGAGCTTTCCTTGTTCAGCAAGCAGTTCTTCTTTAAAAACTTCAATTAACGGAGCCAGTTTGCTGTTGTATCTTTGTGTCAATCTGGTGGTGCCGTTGTCAATATCCGTCAGTACCGAAACATGTTCGGGACGGATGGTTTTTGATATTTCTTTTAAGGCATTTTGGAACATCGGCAAAAAGTAATCCAAAGCCGCTTTGTTTATTTGCTGGTGGGTTTGTTCATGGCGCAGAACAACGTTGTATTCGCAGGAATCTTTAGCTATTTCATTGGAAATGTAGATTGTCGGATCAGAAAAACCGATGAAGACTTTCAGACTGGTCGGAACAATGCAGATATCATAATTGTCGTAGATTTTTCCGATTGTGTTGACGGCTATTTCCCAAGAAACGTTCACGGTTGCCAAGCCGGAGGCAAACAAGCCTTTTTCAGCAATGCCATATTTTGAAGCAATATTGGTTATTTGTTGGGTGTTTTTGGTAAAATCGTATTTAAGTGTGCCGTATGACGTGGATAATTCAATTGACGGTAAAGTGGTTATTTGTGCGCAATCAAAGGCATGCGCCTGTTTTAGAAAGCCACAGGCGGCGAAAATATTTGTTAATATAAAAAAAAGCTTTTTCATGTAATATAATTTACACAAGATTGGTTAAATTATAGTTACGCGGAGAAGTTATGAGGTTTTTGATTTTATTGTCGATTGTTTTTTTCGGAAATGTCATGGCCGCAGAGGGAAAATATGTGCGCAAACAATTGGAACCGGATATTTTTATTCCGTCGCATGCTTTGCCGCAGCAAGAAAAGTTACCAATGCCGCGTTATTATGAAGGGCAGGCTGAGACTGTCAAAAATGCCAAACCGGAACCGGCAAGAAAAATGACAACCGAGGAAATAGAAGTTAAGACTGTTTCTGTTGATAGCCTGATGAAAAGCGGCAGTGCTGATTATCAGCAAAAATATGATGATTATCTTGATGACTTGAAACATATCAGTCGGACAGGGCGATTGCCGAGGAATGAAAAACTGATAGCCGATTTACAAAAAATGACAACAGATGAACGGATTGTTGTCAAAAAAAAGCCTCATCAATCTTATCCGAAAAAGGCAAAATTTGATAAGGCTTTATATGATGTTTTGAACAGTGATTAAGATTCTATGGCGTAGATTTCTTTTACAATCCATTTTCCTTTGGCATTGTTCATGATGTAGATAATGTTGCCGTTGCAAAGGCCAAACCAGTTGCCGTTACAGGTGCTTTGAGTGTAGACTTCAACATTTCCGTCTTCTAACGGTTTGATTTTTGTTATTTTATAAGATTGAGACGTTGGGCGCTGGAGGCTGGCATCATCCATAAAAACAAATTTTGGCATGGCGTCTTTGGCTTCGGCGCAATCGGCAAATTGCGGGTTGATGGTGCATTTGATGCTGGTGTTGATGGCACAGATGATTTCGCTGTTTTCGGTACAGCCGGCGGTTAAGGTATTTAAATCAAACGAGTAAACTGTTTCACCGGTGTTTGCGTCAATTTGCGGTTGAGGCGCCGGCGGAGTGGTCTCTTCTTTGGGAGAGCAGGCGGCTAAAACAAGCAGGCCGCAAACGAGTAAAAATACTTTTTTCATTTGATTTAATCCTTAGAATGTTGTTGTTGCTTTTAATATAGTTCACGGAATTTTTTTTGACCAGATTTTTTTGCAAAAAAAAAGGAAGGGAAATTCCCTTCCTTTTCTCAATCAGAGAATGATTAGAAAGCGTATTTAACACCAACAGAGTATTCATTGATGTGGTCTAAACCGCCCAGCTTGTCAGCAAATGTGTAACGATACAAAGCACGTACAGAAACTTTTTCATCAACATTGTACTGAGCACCGGCACCCAAACGGTAACCTACGCCATGTTCTGTACCGCGATTGTCACTTTCATATTTGAATTTGATATCTTCGAAAGCGAAACCGGCTGTACCGATCAAAGAAACTTTTTGTTCACAACCCAAAGGCAGGTAACCGTAAACATCCAAACCATAAGATTGCAGAGAATATTCATCTGTGCCGTCTTCTGTATGAACGCGGTCAGAACCTGTGCGTTGATAGAAAACTTCTGTTCCGAAGTATTTGTTGTAGTCTGTACCAACAGCGATTTTACCGCCATTAACCTCAGCCAAGTTCTGCATGTCTGTGTATGTGTAGTCAGCAGCAACATAAGGAGTGAAATCATAAGCGTTAGCAGAAGCTGTGAATGCAAGAGCAGAAGCAGCAGCCATCAAAGCAATTGTTCTTTTCATGTATAAATTCCTTTTTCAAGTTTAAACTTATGGGCAGATATCTCTAGCAGAAGTATCTACACATGTAGTACTATAGACTATAAATTATAAAAATAAAGTAAATTTATATTACAAAATTATTGTTTAATGAAACTTTTAGTGATAATCTTCCCGCTAAGGAGAAGAAATATGTTGATAAACACGAATGAAAAAGGGTCAACGATGTTGGAAACGCTAGCCGTCATTTGTATTATCGGCGTAGTGAGTATTTCGGGGATGAAGCTTATCGGCAGCATGTTTTCAATGTTTAAGCAATATTCCGTTGAAGGCGAGATAAAAGATATCTATAAAGGAATAAGAAACCGTTTTTCCGCTGATGGGAATTATGCCGAGTTGGCCGAAAAGTCTTCGGAAGATTTGGCTAATGAAAAGATTGTTCCCTCGCAAATGTATGTATCAAAGCAAGGCGGCGGAAAATCTCTGTTTCATAGGTTGGGTGGTGAAGTCATTATTGAAGCCGTTGGTGAACCTGATGTTAAAACAAAAGAGTTTTTTCAGGTGGAGTTTAAGGGGCTGACTTTCCGCTCTTGTTTGAGTTTGGCCCAACTTAGCTGGACAGATAACGGAACTTCGGATTTGCTGGCTTTTTCTATTTATCAAGATGAGGGCGGGGATGGCGGTATCACTTTTGTTTTGCCGAAGATTAAGAGGTATATTGCCGGTTTTGAGGGGGAAACAGAAGATTTTCCCATTGTTACATCTAAAATTACGGAAAAATTTAAAGATAGTAACACAAGCAAAAACAATTTTAATGTTATTTGGCTTTTCCAATAAGAGGTATTGCCGTTGATTAAGATTAACGATGTTAATAAAAGTAGTGATTTAAACGGGCCGAAAGGAACAAAAAGATCTGCCGGCGGACCTAGTTTTTCATCTTTTTTAAATGAAACGATGGCAACAAAACAGCAACAGGTCGGCGGGGTGAGCAATATTTCGGTGACGGACGCTATTTTTGCCGCGCAAATGGTTAATGATGAAGAAGAACGTGAAATTCGCAAAAAACTGGTGAAACGCGGCAATCAGCTTTTGGACAAGCTGGAAGATATCCGCGACGGTTTGCTGATGGGATATATGTCAATGGATAAGTTGATTGAGATTTCCCGCATGATTAAAGAAAAACAGTTTGAAACAACTGACGAGCGCCTTAAAGATATTATTGCGGAAATTGAATTGCGGGTGGAAGTCGAGTTGGCTAAACTGACAAAGTAATCTCCTTTTAGTAATAAGATATGATAAATAGCTTTTTTTGCTTGAAGTATCGGCTTGAATTGGCTATTTTTCTTGCTATATGTAAGTTTATTTTGATTTAAGGAGTATCTAAAATGGACAGCACTGTTATTCTTCCTCCCGATTATAAACCTTCAGCTAATGAAGAATATATGAATGATATGCAATTGGAATATTTTCGCCAGAAACTGCTGGAGTGGAAAAAATCGTTGCTGGGACAGTCAAAAGATACTCTCGAGGATTTGCGGCAAGGCGGCTTAAATCAGCCGGATCAGATTGATAGAGCTTCTTTAGAATCTGATAAAGCTCTTGAACTGAGAACTCGTGATCGCGCACGCAAATTAATCTCTAAAATTGATGAAGCTTTGAAAAGAATCGAAGACGGCGTTTATGGTTATTGCGAAGAAACAGGCGAGCCTATCGGTATTGAACGTTTGGAAGTTCGTCCGGTGGCAACATTGTCTGTTGAAGCTCAGGAACGCCACGAGCGTATGGAAAAAACCTACGACGACGAGGCGTAAGTCTTAGTTTTCTTTCTTTTTTGGAGGATTTATGGCTGAAAAGGACTTTATTTTAGCCTCTGGTTCGCCGCAACGTAAGCGTTTGCTTGAACAGTTGGGGTATATTCCCAAGCTGATAGAACCTGCTGATATTGATGAAACACCCCATAAAGGGGAAAATGCTTCCGCTTATGTTAAACGCATGGCAAAAGAAAAGGCTTTGCATGTGGCGGAAAAGCATCCGAATGAAATAGTGTTGGCTTGTGACACAGTGGTGGTTGCCGGTTCTAAAATTCTGCAAAAAGCACATTCCGATGAAGAGCAAGAAGAAGTTATGCGCTTGTTGTCGGGACGGACACATCGGGTGTTAAGCGCGGTTAGTGTGATTGACCGTCAAGGACATCAATCCGTGCGCTTGAATGTGACGAAAATCCAGATGAAACATCTTTCCGAAAAAGAAATTAAAGATTATGTGGCCGGTCATGACTGGATTGGGTGCAGCGGTTATCGCTCAGAAGGGGTGATGGAAGCTTTTATCCGCAAGATTATCGGGTCAACATCCGGTGTTATCGGGTTGCCTCTGTATGATACAAAAAATATGCTTAATTCCGCAGGTATTCACTAAGGAGATTTATAGTGAGCGTTGATAAGGTTATTTATCAAAAATCGGCGTCGGGAACACAGATAGCCGGTTTTGAGAACGGTGTTCTTTGCGATTTGGAGTTTAATGACACATCCAGAGCAGCCGAAGGGTTTGTTTATTTGGGACGTTTGACTAAAAAAATTGATTTAGCTAATGGAAAGACCGGCTTTTTTGTTGAGATAGGCGATAGCAGAGAAGCTTTTATCAATTGTGAAGAGCGTGGTTTGGATGATTTAGAGGCTACGGAAGGGCAATTGTTAATTGTTCAGGTTGCACAAGAGCAGCGAGCGGAAAAAGGTGCTCGATTGACGCGCGGATTGCAAATTGCCGGATTGAACTTGGTTTATTGTCCTTATCGTATGAGTATTGAAGTTTCATCTAAAATCACGG
>CATGXW010000063.1 GCA_949542085.1 uncultured Alphaproteobacteria bacterium | reverse complement strand
TGGGGTATCGGCGATTTTACCGATTTGAAGAATTTGGTCAAAATCTGCGGCCGTGCCGGAGCGTCGATTATCGGCTTAAATCCTCTGAATGTTCTGATGCACAATTTTCCTGAAGAAGCCAGCCCTTATTGTTCAATCAGCCGCTTGTTCTTAAATCCCGTTTATATTGATGTGGAAAGTGTTCCCGAATTTACGGCGCAAGATAAAGCGGAAGCAGAACATGAACTGAGCGAGCTGCGTCAATCGGAGTTGATTCAATATTCTAGAGTTTATCCGCTCAAGATGAAAATGCTGGAACGTTGCTATGAGCGTTTTGCCCAAGGAACGGATAAAAAGCGTCAGGCCGCGTTCAAAGCTTTCTGCAAAGAGCAGGGGGCGGATTTGGATAAACTGGCCGTTTTTGAAGCCTTGTATGAAGATATGTCCAAAACCGTGTGGGGCGGTTGGCGTGCATGGCCGGAGGAATATCGTCATCCGGCGTCACCGGCAATTAAGCTGTATGCTAAAGAACACAAGGATCGTGTTGATTTTTTCAAGTTTTTGCAGTTTGAAGCTGATCGTCAGTTTAGCGAGGCTCAAGAGCTGGTTAAGGAAAATGGTCTTGGCATCGGTTTTTATAGGGATTTGGCTGTCGGAGTTGGGAAAGACAGCGCTGAATTGTGGAGCAATCCCGAGTTGTTCGTTCCCGAGGTTGGTGCCGGCGCGCCGCCTGATGCTTTTTTCCCCGGCGGTCAAAGATGGTGTCTGGGAGCGTTTAATCCCGAGGCTTTGAAAGAAAATCGTTACGAGGCGTTTATCAAGATTTTACGTGCCAATATGAAAAACGCCGGTGCGTTGCGTATTGACCATGTGATGAGCTTGATGCGTCTTTACCTCATTCCGGATTGTGGCGAGCAGGGAACATATTTGTATTATAATTTTTCTGACATGCTGAACATTGTCGCGCTGGAAAGCCATTTGAATCAATGTGTCATTGTTGGTGAAAGCATCGGCAATGTGCCGGACGGCTTTTTAGAAATGCTGCAGGCCAAAAACATTCATTCGTTGAGTGTTTTGTGGTCAGAACGCTATGACGCCGGCTGGGGCGATTTTGCGGCGCCTTCGTGCTATCCTGCGGCGGCGTTTGCGTCTGTCGGCACGCACGATATGGCTCCGTTGCGGATGTGGTGGTTTGGTTATGATATTGAGCTGAGCCGCTCTTTGGGGCTAATTGCCGATGACCATTGCAAGAGTGAAGCTTATCGTAAACGTGAGATTGATCGCTGCAAGCTTTTGTTTGCCTTGGACAGCAATTGCGTTTGGCCTGAGGATAACTTACGCCATGCGGATTGTTTGTACGGCGAAAAATATCCGGAAGGAATTGAAGAAGCTGTTCATCGTTTTATGTCTCGTTGCGCATCACAGGTCTTTTTGGCTCAATTGGAAGATATTCTCCATGTCGAAAAATTACAAAACCTGCCGGGAACGGATAGAGACAAACACCCCAACTGGCGGCGAAAGCTTCCGGTAACACTGGAATGTTTGGAGAGCGATATCGCTTATATCAGAAATATTGCGGCCATAAAACGCGAACGATAGAGGTTAACGGCGCTTGCGTCTCAAAAGGACATACAATGCGCCTTCACCGCCATCAGCCGGCTGTGCGTAGCTAAAACTTAAAATAAGAGGGCGCAAGTCCGGTGTGTTGAGCCATTGAGGAACGCTATTGCGCAAAACACCTCGAAATTCGAACCAGTCTTCTTCTTCCTTATGCAATCCTTTTCCGGTGATGATAAGAACACAACGGCATTTTTGCAAATAAGCTTGTTTAATGAACGATACAACCTTTTCATAAGCGTCTTTTTCTTTATAGCCATGCAAATCCAATGTTTGCTCAATGGCAAATTCTCCTCTTTTAAATTTTTCTGCGGTGCGTCGATCAATATTATCCGTTGTTCCGATAGCCAGAGGCGCCAATGCGTCACCGGTATAAGCCGCCCGATAATCAACTTTTTCAACCGGAGGATTAATAATCAGAGGTTTTGAGGGCGGTTCTTCTTTCGGCTTGATTTTACGCACACCTTTCAGGGCTTCTTTCCAGTCGTCATCTTGTAAAGGCGCTTCCTTAGATTTGAGTTGTTTCATAATCCTTATTCTCCGAACTTTTTTCTATCATAAAGTCTGAAAAATTAGTGATGACGAACTCTTTCCAATCTCCTTCAGGGGCGACACAACCTATTTTTTTGTTTTCGGCATTAACCAATACCAAACCGCCAAAATCCCATAATGTGCAACAATTGTCATAACCGGAGGTAATAAAGTCTTTTGTTCGTTGAATCAGAAGAGTATTCAGCTTTCTTTTTACCACATTTGAATAAATCAATATCATACCGATGATAAACAGCAGACCGAATATAACGCCGGTCCACCACATTAAGGCGATGCCGACAAGCATCGGCGCCAAAATCGGCAACAGATTCTCCCACGGATTATAAACCGGAGATTGCGGGCGGTTTATTCTGCCATAATCAAGATAAATCCTAAGTTTGTCATGATTTATAGCTCTGACCAAGGCCTGATAAACCAGTTGATCGGCACGGTTTGCAGTTTTTTTCTTTGGCATTAGTGCGAAACCTCCATTGTTTTCGGAAGCAAAATATAGTAACCGCCGGCAGAATTCATACGCCCTGCCAGTTCCAAAATATCATCATGTCCGCTTCCCCAAAAATAATCGCCGCGAACAGCTCCTTTTATGGCGCCGCCGATATCTTGAGCGATAACCATCTTTTGAATGGCTTCTTTATCGGGGCCGGTTGTTTCCAGCCACAAAAGCGAACCTAGCGGAATAAATGACTTGTCTACGGCAAGGCTGCGGCCTGCCGTCAGAGGAACACCCTGTGCGCCGATAGGACCTTCGGCGTCCACCAGTCTGTGAAAGACAAAGCGTTGGTTGCTGTTCATTTGTTTTTGCGCCAAAGAACCGTTTTCTTTGAGCCATTTCTTAATGTGCCCCATTGACGCTTTCCCCGGTTCAATCAGCTTTTGGGCAAGTAAAATACTTCCTATCCCCTTAAATTCCCGTCCGTTTGTATCGGCAAAACCAATTCTGACCTTGGATCCGTCATCAAGTTGAGCAACTGCCGAGCCCTGAATTTGCATAACATAGACATCAACATCATTGTCGGCCCATAAAATTACCGGAGCCTGAAAATCAGAGTTGGAAATTTCTTCTCTGGTGTAATAGGGGACAAATTTGTTCTTTTCTACCCGTCCGACCAGTCGTTTTGCCGGTAAAGAAGCGTCAAAATCTTGTAGGTTCAGTTCTATCAAATCATCTGGTCTGCCGTAAATAGGATGGCGATAGATGTCGCTTTTGTGATAGGAGGCGTTGATTGCCGCTTCATAATAAGAGGTGAATTTGCCTTCGCTGCTGCCGTTGTATATCACTTGATACGGAACAAAATTTGCGCGAATAAACTGTTTCAGGTCTTTGACTTTAGTGTTTGTCAGTTTTTTGCAGATATCAAGATAATCTTTTACCGGAATTTTTATTTCCGCAGTTTGAAGAGAGGCACCGCCATTTTTCTCAATAGCCTCACAACTACGCTTCCATGCCGGCAAAAAATCGTTGTCAAAGTTTTTCAAGTCGTTAAAAGAGCGTTTTTCAAGCTGTAACAAAGATTGTTCCCCGTCGGGAACGGCAGGAATATTTTTTTCTTGATCACAGGCGGTGAGCAAAAAGAGCATCGCCGCAATAGCAGGTAGAAGTCGTTGCATTATTTTTTCGTCGAAACCAAAATCCAGTTGGGAGCTGTTGATGTCAGGGCTTTTTCAAAAGTCCAAACGTCGGTGATGTTTTGAATGTAATTTTCATCACCTTCAATCACGTTGTTTTCCGCATCACGGAGAACGTTGATTTGTTCTGAAACAAACTCAACGCTGAGACGGGCGATCCCTTTTTCGGTAATGACGGCGTTAATAATTTCAGCCTTGTCAAAACAGATAAATTCCGTTTCTGTGGAAAGATGTTCTTTTTCACGTTTGTCAATCACGTCTCTGAATGTTTTGAGAATATTTTTGCTGACAAGCATTTCTAATGTTTCAACATCACCTTTGTTAAAAGCCTCGGTGATAATCTGAAAAGCATTTTTTGCGGATGTTACAAACTTTGCTTTATTAAAATTAGGGATTTTCCGCAATGTTTTATCCAAATCGCTGAGTTCGGATTCATCTTGCTTGGCCACAAGCTCGGTCGATTGTTCTTCATTGGCGGCTTGTTGTTTTTGCGCGGCGGCTTCTTTCATCAAAATATTATACAGCTTTTCTGCACTGTCTTTGCTCAAATGAACGCGTTGTTGATTTACGGGTGTTGAGCCCAATATACTGAATAGTTTTCTAAAAACCAGAACCACAACGGCCAGCAGAATGATAATATCCAAATTTGTCATCTCTTTTCCCCTTTTCCAGCCATAAATATAGCTTATTTATAACTATTATCAACCATTATTATCATTTGACCTGAACAAATTTTGAGTGTAAAAGGTTAGTAATACTTAATATACGAGGAGAATAAGCGATGTCCGAAACATCTCAAAAACCACAGGAAGGAGGCCAGCCGGCTATCCAAATCCACAATCAATATATCAAAGACTTGTCTTTGGAAATTCCGCACGCGCCGGAAATTTTCAAAAACATCAAAAGCCAGCCGGCTATGAAGATTGATGTTGATATCAATGTTAGTCCGTTGGAAAACGCATTTTATAATGTGGAGCTGAATTTCCGCATTGATGGCGATGTTGAGGATCAAAAGTTTTTCATTGTGGAAATGAGTTATTGCGGCGTGGTTGAAATCCATGTTCCGGAAGAACACGTTCAGCCGGTTTTGATGGTTGAGGTGCCGCATATGCTGTTCCCGTATGCGCGTCAGGCCGTCAGCAATGTGATGTTTAACGGCGGTTTGCCCCCGATTATGCTCAATCCGATAGATTTTGTTGCGCTCTATAAAGCCCGCGCTCAGGCGGAAACCGCCACCAAAAATTAAGATTAAGGCAGAACAAAAACCCCGAGAATAAATCCCTCTCGGGGTTTTTTGTTTTCCGGTAATCTATTTCATATCGTTGCACAAAACTGTATAGTCCGTGCCATAGGGTATTCCCAAATTACCGGCGGTTCTTCCTTGGTTAAAGTTATTCAGTTGTGATTTGCAGAGGTTATTGGCAACGTTAACATTAAAACTGTCGAGATAGGTGGTTGAAATACCCGAACAACCACCGCTAAATGGGAATGTTTTCTCTTCAACGGTTCCGTCTGCTTTGGTTGCTTTGATATAACAAACGCCGTTTATCGTAACAGACCACGTATTTTCGCTTTCTCTGGTTGCTGTCATCGTTCCTCCCCATGGGTAACCGAAAACGTTGTTTCCCGGCCAAGTACAAGTCGTGCTACCAGGGCTCATTGCTATTCCGGAATACCCGTCACAATCACAATCTTCCCCGAAATACGGGCCGTTATAGGCGAAAATGCTATTTCCCGGAGAAGAAAGAACGATCGACTGATATCCTGAAGTTTTACAGTCCTTGTAACAAGTTAGTCCGCTTCTGGGGGTAACGGATGTACAAGTTTGTCCGCTGGGGATAGATGCCGCATATGAATAATCAGAACAGCTTTTAAGGCTGCAGGAGCTGTAACACGTTAATCCGCTGCGCGGTGTCGTTGTCGAACAGGCCTTTAGAGCAGGCTTTGCAGCCAAATAGCCATAGTCGGCGCATGTTTTCAAAGTGCAGTTTGTGTAACAAGTCAATCCATCAACCTGAGATGATGAAACAATCGTACACTTATATCCTGAAGGAACGCTGTCTTTATAAACGCTGTTATATTCTGTGCAACTCTTTCTGACACAGCTTCCGCTTTGCATTGTGTAGCCGCTTGGGCATGTGCAAGTTTTATACAGAGTGATGTCGGCATCAGTTGTGCAGCTTCCGCCGCCGGCAATGGCGCCGCTGCCTGTATTA
>CATGXW010000062.1 GCA_949542085.1 uncultured Alphaproteobacteria bacterium | reverse complement strand
TATTCTTTCAATGCGGCAACCGAAGCGGCAATTTTGCTCGGATTGTGAGCAAAATCATCATAAAATGTCACATCTTTGGCAGTACCGACTTTTTCCAAACGCACCTTAATTCCGGTAAACCCTTCCAAAGCCTTGGCAGCCTCAAACTTATCAATCCCCAGCACAACACAAGAGGCTATCGCGGCCAACGCATTGGATACATTAAACTTCCCGATAACTCCCAGTGAAAATTTTCTGCCGTCAAGCATGTATTCAACCCCGTGAGCCACAGCCTTAATATCCGTAGCAAAAATATCGGCTTCAGGATCTTGGATTGAAAAACTGAATACTCGTTTCGAACAAGGCAATTTGCTCGCCAGCGGACAATCCCGATTCACAATCAAGGCATGTTGAACATGCGATGCAAAATTACTGAAATACTCTACCAGTTTTTCCATGCTGGTATGATCGTGCGAAATGTTGTTAACAATACCGATATACGGATAATACTTTTGAATTGAGCCATCACTTTCATCAGCTTCGATAACACAAATATCGCTTTCATTATAGATATAATTGGGCAACCCCGGACGATCTTCAAAATTGCACAGCATACCACCGTTAATCATGCACGGTTTCTTGCCGAGCGTATCCAGAATATATCCGATCATCGCCGTGGTCGTTGTCTTTCCGGCAGTCCCCCCGACAGCGATTCCTTTTGCATACTGACTAAACAACTCCTGCAACAAATCCGAACGTTTCTTAATAGGAATATTAAATGAACGGGCAGCTTTCACATCCGGATTATTTTCATCAATAATCGCAGACACATAAAGACAATCCATATCCGGCGTAATACCACTGCCGTTTTGCGGAATAACATGCAACCCGACGCTTTCAAGAGCTTTTTTGCGAGAAGCGTCGCGTCCTTCATCAAAACTCAAATCAGATCCGTAAACCTCGTATCCCTTTTTTATCATAATTTGTTCAAGCGGGCTGATTCCGTTTCCCGATGCGCCGCAAAAAGCAATTTTTTTCATTCTGTATTGTCCTTAGTACTATGATTTATTAAAAATCATATTTAGTTCTTAATTATTAATTTTTATTTTACAAAGCATCCAACGTAACATTTTCACGTTGCCGCAAAATTTTCAAATTTTTATAATCCAGCACTATATAACTTTTTCCGTCACCGTCAACATTGACAGCCAAAGCAGCCCCAACTTCATCATTATAATATGTCGAATACAAAACAGCCTCACCGCTCTGCAACTGCTTTAAGAAATCAGCATTCCCTATCGGAGCTTCTTGCTGTTCCAAAACCGGACGCCCCTTTTCATCCTTTTTTTCCACCTGTATCAACGCCGGCGTAAAGAATTGTTGGGCATGCCCGTATTTTTTGGTCAGCAAATCATTATAGATTTTATACAAACGCAAAACCTTCGTCGCTTTTGCGTCATCATCTTGCAACTGCCCGTAAGCCACAATCCGCCATAACTCGTCTTCTTCGCCAAAAGTCACGTCGATTCGAGCAAAATCATTCACCGGCTTGGTTAAATGTGATGCCGAAAAATTATTCACATAGTCTTTTTCACCGACAGCTTGTAACATCACGCCCTGATTGCGCGAGTCATTAATCGTTGCCCCCCAAATCAAACCAAACGGAGCGGCAGAAGCTTTCTCGGCAACCTGCGGCGCCTTTATCTGACTTCTCAATTTAGGAAAATTCTGTTTACGCAAAGCTTGCGGACGAGCTTTCAAAAGTTTCTTTGCCTGATTCTGCGCTGCTTCCACATCTTGCTCATTCAACGCGTTTTTTGCAGCAGCGGCGGCATCGCGTTCCACTTCCGCCGCAACCTGCTCATCAATCAAAAAATCCCGTTGGATTACCCCATTGTCCTGAGCTTCGACAACTGCTGCTCCCAAGACCATGCTTGCGCAAACACCATAAACAAATTTCTTCATATTTTTTCCCGCATTATCAAAATTAAATTGAACAGTGTTCATTTATCGTTTATTCTATAATCGAATTACAAATATTTTATTAAATATAACGGCTAAAAGCAGAAAAGACAACATGCTATGATAAATGAAAAACTTCAGGATGAAAAATTAAAATTGTTCCTCAGAGAACAGGTGCGAAGCAACCTACTGAAAATCGGCCGAAAACTGGTCATTGACAAAGGACCTGAATACCTGACCGCGCGCAAATTGTCAGAAGCTTCCGCCACCTCGGTCGGCAGCATTTACAATCAATTTTCAACCATGGAAAATTTTATTTTGATTGAAAACATGCAGACGCTTGATGAACTCTATCATATCATGAAAAGACTTCTGCCGGATTCCAACCCGTATGTGAACCTCAACCGCTATGTTGATACTTTCAGTAATTTTGTTATCAACAATCCGCACTTGTGGCAGCTTCTTTTTTCAGCTCACCAAAATCCCAAAACCTCCGTATTTCCGTTCACATACATCCGAAAAATAAAGCGAATTGAACAGCTCCTTGAAAATCAGGTTTACCTCATGTTAGGACACCTGCATCACAATGAAAAACGGCTGGCCGGACAAGTTTTGACCATGAGCCTGTTTGCCCTCAGCGGCTTTTTAATCGGCGGCACTTGGGAAAATCTTCGTCAGGTTAACAAACAAAATATTTGCAAATTGCTTCTGAACACATATATGGCTGGACTGAACAGCCTAAAAAAGGTCAAATAAATGCTGTATGAACTTTACTATAAAATCATGTACACCCTTAACAGTCCGACTTTTTTACGCGGCTTTTTTGACAACAGATTTTATCTCATTCTGTTGGTCATCATCCTCCTGCGCTTCAAATATACCACCTATCGCAGCATGTGGATGAGCGCTCTGGTCAATATCCCTGGTACCGTTTTGCACGAATTGATGCACTTCAGCGTTGGTTTATTTTTGAACGCCCACCCTTGCAACTTTACAATTATTCCCCGCCGTGGTGAAGATGGCAACTATGTTATGGGCAGCGTTGGCTTTCGTAACATCACTTTCTACAATGCCGTTCCATCAGCCATGGCTCCTTTGTTACTCCTGCCTATCGGATTTTACCTCAACCGCTATTTCCTGCCGCTGTTGCCGCCAACATTTGTCAACTATGTTTTATATGTTTTGCTGCAAACAATTATCATTGAAAACGCCATGCCGTCACGCGCCGACTTTAAAGTCGCCGGCATGTACTGGAGCGGCATTATTATCTATGGATTTGTCTTTTTATCTCTGCTTGTAATGTAAGGCTTGTCTATTTTTTCGGAAAACCGTTTGTTTGGCGCAACGCCTCACCGACAACCATCACGGCCGAAACAGCAACATTGATAGATCGTGCCTTTTCATTCATCGGAATAATAATCCGCGCATCAACAATCTGATGAACATCTTCCGGCACACCGGCACTTTCCCGCCCCATCAAAATGATATCATTATCCTTAAACTGAAAATCAGTATACGGCTCACTGGCTTTGGTCGTCATCAAAACCAAACGCCCGTATTCTTCCGGATGCTCTTCACGATATTTGAGAAAATCCTGCCAGCTGTCATGACGACGATAATCGACCATATCCAGATAATCCATACCGGCACGACGCATCGCTTTTTCATTAAAAATAAAACCGCACGGTTCAATAATATCAATCGGCAAATCCACACAGGCGCACAAACGCATCAGCGTCCCCGTGTTTTGCGGAATATCCGGCTGGAATAAAGCCAAACGCATTTTCTTCTCTCCCCCAAATTTTAAGGCAATGAATTTGATAAAGACAGGTGCTACATTTTTCCTAAACATTAAACAGGAAATTCAACAAATCCCCATCCTGCACCACATACTCTTTCCCTTCCGAACGCATCTTGCCGGCTTCTTTGCAAGCCTGCTCACCACCCAAAGAGATGTAATCATCATAGGCGATTGTTTCTGCACGAATAAAACCGCGTTCAAAATCGGAGTGAATAATACCGGCGCATTGCGGTGCTTTTGAACCTTTCAAAAATGTCCAAGCCCGAACCTCTTTTTGACCGGCCGTAAAATATGTCTGCAAACCGAGCAAAGCATAACCGGAACGGATAATCTTGGTCAGTCCGGTTTCACTCAGCCCCAAAGATTCCAAAAATTCCTGTCGTTCCTCATCTGATTCCAGCTGGGCAACTTCCGATTCGATTTCCGCAGAAATAATCACCGCCTGCGCGCCTTCGGCTGCTGCTTTTTCAAATACTTTTTTAGAAAATTCGTTACCGTCAGCGGCAGAATTTTCATCAACATTACAAACATACAACACCGGTTTTGATGTCAAAAGTTGCAACATTTTATACGCTTTGCAGGCATCTTTGTTTGACGCATCCGGTGCGGCAACTCTTGCCGGTTTTCCGGCTTTCAGAGCCTCAATGACAGGTGTCATGACACTCACATTCAAGATTGCTTCCTTATCGCCGCCGCGGGCTTTTTTCTGTGCTTGATCAAACCGTTTTTCCAACGATTCCAAATCGGCAATCATCAGCTCGGTTTCCACGATTTCCGCATCACGTACCGGATCAACAGAACCCTCGACATGCGTGATATTTTCGTTTTCAAAACAACGCAATACATGGATAATCGCATCAACTTCACGAATATTTGCCAAGAACTGATTGCCCAGTCCTTCGCCTTTGGAAGCACCTTTGACCAAACCGGCAATATCCACAAATTCCAACTGTGTCGGCACCACGCTTTTAGGCTTAACCAGCTCGACCAACTTGTCCAAACGAGCATCCGGCACCGCCACACGACCGGTATTCGGTTCAATCGTGCAGAACGGAAAATTTGCCGCCTGCGCCGCAATCGTTTGTGTCAAAGCATTAAACAATGTCGACTTTCCCACATTCGGCAGCCCGACAATCCCACAGTTAAATCCCATAAACAAAACTCCTGTTTTTCATAAGCTTAAAAATTGCTTTTCTTATAACGGATAAACTTTCTTTTTTCAACAACAAAAGCCTTATCTTTACAGATAAGGCTCTCGGATTACGATTTTCTTGTATAAGCGCACATACGAAGCAGTATTATGGCAGCAGAATATGTCCGCTCGTCGCTGAAAATCATCTTTTCGATTTCAGGCCTGAGCTCACCATAATACTTAATATACATTTCAAACAGTCCGCTGTATTTCAAGCAAAGTTTACCTCTGAGATCAGGTTCCAAGCTGCAGAAAACTCGTTGTGTTTCCGCAGTCTGAGGGACATAGTACATGAACCTTCTCACCAAAGAAGGGCGACGATCAATAAAGCTTAAAAGCTCATCCGATTTAAGAACATCTTTATAATGCCGCTCAAACCAGTCATCCAACGGTGTCTTAACATTACCGAAAGCACGATTACCAAAATAAAGGTTCTGCAGTTTTTTCAGCAAAACTCGTTCACGCCGCTTTTTAAAAAAATCTAAAATATTCATTGCAAAATAATTTAAGTGACAGACTAATTTTTATTATAAAAACTGTTCTTATTTTTTCATCAGCATTCCCAATTGTCCGGAATATTCTCCGATTCCTTTTTGCAAAAGCACACCGATTGATTTGACAACAATTTCAATGTCTTTTTCTATCTCTTCCGCATCGGCTTTTGAAAAACGCGACAACACATGATTAACAACCTTCTCCCCGTTGCCGTCCGGATGACCAACGCCTATTCTGATACGGTTATAATTCGGCGTCACCGCCGCATCAATCGACTTCAAACCATTATGTCCGCCGGCTCCGCCGCCAAGCTTGGCTTTTATTTTTCCGACCGGCAAATCCATATCATCGTGAATAACGATAATATCCTGCGGAAGAATTTTATAAAAATGCGCCGCTTTGACCACCGAATTTCCTGAAAGGTTCATATAGGTCTGCGGCTTGAGCAAATAAACTTTTTCCCCGTCGATTTTTCCTTCAGCCACCATCCCGTCAAACTTGGCGCGCCAAGGTCCGAAATTATAATCCTGCGCCAACGCATCAACCGTCATAAAACCGACATTGTGA
>CATGXW010000061.1 GCA_949542085.1 uncultured Alphaproteobacteria bacterium | reverse complement strand
TGCAATAAATGCCTTAATGCTTTTCCATCAGGATCCTGACGTTTGCTATAAGGCTGCCCCACCATTCCCTGCGAGGCATAGACATTCATCAGACCATCCGTTTCAGAATCGTCGGCGCCCTCTTGTTCGCTATTTTCAGGATAGCGCAGAAAACAAGCGTCAAAAAGCGGCAACAAGTCGACATCCGGACAAAGGAAACGCAAGGTTTCGACACTGCGACGCAAACGACTTTCATTCAAATTATGCGGCAAAGCATTATTATGCAGATAGCTCTCTAAAAAATGTCGCAAAGAATTCTCAAACGGATAAAGATAATCAAAATCAAGAAAATTAACCCGTCCGTCTTCATCAACGGCAACTCCGGAGAAATTTCCGGCAAAACACATTTTTTCAAATAAAAGATTGGTATATAAAACGGCAAGATTCTGCTGAGCCGCGGCAGAAAGCGCTGATGTTAATGTCAACGGCTGAGCCATATCCAAATACAATTCCGGTTTATCGGTCATTCCCCAGTCTATGGATATCGGACAAGCTTCCGAATAGGCGGATGTATACTCTGCCAATCTTTCGAATTCAACACCGTAGAATCGCATATCCGCTTTTAAATCCATTAGCGGCGAAAGGCTTTTAAAATCTAACATCAACCACGGAAAATCCTGCTCTACGACTTCTCGGCAAATATTGCGCAAATCGTCCCAATCCGCTTTGTAAGCGGCTCTCTTCAACAGGCTTTTATTTTCATAAACCTTATCTTCCTGCGGCAAATAATAAAATTGGGTTCCGACGATTTTGGTTTGTGCCGCAATCTCATTAAAAACCTGCGTCAAAAAGGGATTGTTTTCTTTCCGTAAAAAAAGAGCAACCTTTTGCATCGGCTCTAACGTGTTTTTTACTTCCCACAGCTTTGCCAACAGAGAAACTACAAAAAAACTTTTAAGTCCGTTTACGAGAAACAGACAGTCACTCTGCGCCAGACGACAGGCAAAGTTTAACTTTTTTAGAAATTGAATTATATCTATTTTCATTTATAATGCTTTATATTTTTGAGAGTCACGGAGAAGCATGATGCCCGAATTACCAGAAGTCGAAACAATCAAAACAGCTCTTGCTCATTCTATAGGCAAATGTGTTATCAAAGGCTTAACCGTTAACAATTATCGTCTGAGACTTCCCGTTCCGCAGGATATTTTTGAAAAAATATGCGGACAGAGTATTCTTGATTATCAAAGACGCGCCAAATACATTCTTATCCATTTGAGTAATAACGTCACGATTATCTGGCATATGGGCATGAGCGGCAGGGTCAAAATCAGCGACACCAATCCTGCCGCCGTTGAAAAACACGACCATATTATAATGGAAACGGAAAATGGCTGGGTGACATATAACGATGCCAGACGTTTCGGCGTTTTCACCCATTGCGAAACGAATCGTCTGAAAGATCATCCTTTGCTGAACAAGATTGGATTGGAACCTTTTGACGAAAATTTAACCGCAGACTATTTGTTCAACCGTCTGCAAAAGAAAAGCGTTCCGATAAAAGTTGCTCTTTTGGATCAAGAAATCGTTACGGGGATCGGGAATATTTACGCTTCGGAAACACTTTATCTCGCGGGAATCGCCCCCACAAGAGCAGCCAAAGATATCCGCTTAGAAGAATGCGCCATTTTGCTGACATCGTTCCGCAAGGTCTTGGCTGACGCTATTGCCGCCGGCGGTTCGACCTTAAAAGACTATCAAAAACCTGACGGTAGTCTGGGGTATTTTCAAAATTTGCATTGTGTTTATAATAAAACTGGGCAAAAATGTCCTCAGTGTACTTGTGATATCAATCAAACGGGAGGTATTCGAAAAATCATTCAGGCCGGACGGTCGAGTTTTTTCTGCCCCCAAAAACAGAAGTAAAAAAGATGATTAAATATTTTATTGCAGTTACAACTTTATTGTTTTGTTTTTCAGTCCGCGCGGGCGGCTTTGTCGAAGGACTGGAAGATATTCCCGTACCGGCGGAAATGCAACAGGAGCAAAGCGACAGCCTCAGTTTCGGAAATGAAGAAAGTCGTCTGGTTGAAGCTATTTTAACCAGCAATCGCATCGGCTTCAAAAAAGCGGCATTTTTCTACAAAAACACATTGCCGCAAATGGGATGGATTTATCAGGGCGACAGAGAGCAAACACTGGTTTTTGAGCGGGAAGGAGAAGTTTTGGAAATCTCCAAAGAATCCGACAAACCTCTGAAAATCAGATTAACGGTCAAAAGCAAAATTTAGGAAAAAGCATGGAAGACGCAACATCATTCATTATCTCTGAAACCGTTGATGATATCGGCATCATTACACTGGCCAGAACAGAAGCGCTAAACGCCATTACACTGGAAATGCTCAACGAATTGGCTTGCCAAGTGCAGACATTTGATTATGACGAAAACATCCGCGCAATTATTATTAAAGGAAACGATAAAACATTCGCCGCGGGAATCGATATCAAGGAATTGGGCGAGGAAGTCAGTCAGCAAAGTTTTGCTCTGGATTTATGGTATGAAGAATTTAAAAAAATAGAATCGTGCAGTAAACCGATTATCGCCGCTGTTGCCGGTTATGCTTTGGGAATCGGGTGCGAATTGGCAATGGCTTGCGATATTATTCTGGCCGCGGACAACGCCCGTTTCGGACACCCCGAAATCAGTCTTGGAATCTTACCGGGGTTCGGAGCTTGCAGCAAATTAACCCATAGACTCGGAAAAGCCAAAACAATGGAAATGATTTTAACGGGAAAAGCTTTGACCGCCGCCGAAGCGGATGCCGGAGGCATTATCAGCCGCATCGTTCCGCTCTCTGATTTGGACGCCGAATCCATTCGTGTCGCCAAAAGAATCGCCGCGCAACCGTATCAGGCGATTATTGAAAGCAAACAAACAATCAAACAAGTGGCCAATATGTCCCTGCAAAACGGAATCGATTTAGAATCGAAAAGCTGTAAACTCAGCCTTAATACGCAAGAATTTCGTTTTCAATTGGAAAAATTCATGCAAAATAACAGCTAAAACCGGCCTTTATGCAAAATTATGTTGACTTGCGGGACTGTTAGCGTTTATAAAGCATTACATTTAAAAATTTGTAGTAACTTTTTTATTGAATGGAAGTAAAGACATGGCCAATCACAAATCGGCAAAAAACAGAATCATCAGAAACGACAAGCGCAGCATTGTTACTGCCGCTCGCAGAAATCGCGTTCGCACTTTTGTAAAAAAAGTTGATGCTGCTATCGCATGCAACAATAAAGAACAAGCTCTTGAAGCTTTCAAAGTTGCCGAATCCGAAATGATGGTTGCAGCTCGCAAAGGCATTTTCCAAATGAATAAAGCAGCTCGCACAATTTCTCGCTTGTCTAAGAAGATTAAAGCTCTGGCCTAATCATACAGGCAGCCGCTGTTTTAGCGCTTTTTGCAAACACAAATCGAAGCATCCCTCGGTCTATCAGGGGTATTTTGATTTGTGTTTTTTTGCGCTCAAAACAAGAGAATCTAAGCGACTCTGCAAAGAATCTATGTCAAGAAATTTAATTGCAATGTTCTTAAAATGTTCTGTTGTAATTGTTGAACAATACTTTTAGTATTCGAATCACTTTTTGAGGGAACGGAAATTTTCAGAACTTCAAAAAGGAGCAAAGTTTGCCACTCAGACTTATTACTATAAATAACATCAAATAGTATGTTCTGTTTATAAGTAATAACGACGAAGCTTCTTAATTTAATCGACATGGCTTTGAGAAGCGAACATGTCTGTTTTTTAGAAGCGATTGTATCAGAGATAAGGTAAACACAAGAAAACTTTTTTGAGCGATACCGCTTCAAGTTTTCTGTTCAGATTGGGGAATCTGATATTGTGTTGCCTTTGATATAAAAAAGTCGGAAAAGTTTTGGTCGTCAAACACCTGCTTCAAATATTATAAAAAATAATTAGTTTGGGTTTAATTTTATTTAATTGGGGAGTAGAAATGGCTGAAGAAGCAATAATCAATAATGACTCTGTTCAAGATCAATGGGGACAAATTTGCAGCCAGTTAAAAACCGAAGTCGGTGACACAGCTTTTGAGAGTTGGTTGAAGCCTTTGACTTTGGGATCGTTCAACGACGGAACAATGAACATTTGTGTTCCGACCCGCTTTATGAGAAACTGGGTTATCACTCATTATAGTGACCGAATCCATAAAATCTGGGAAAAGAAAAACCCGACAATTAAAAACGTTAATTTTATCGTTCAATCCGTTCAGGAAGAGGCCCGTGGCTTATATAATCCGACTTGCCGCTCGCTTTTGAAGAAAATTTCTTCTACGCCGGTGCCGCAGAATATTTATCAGTCCGGTTCTTCTTTTGTTGCCAACAGCAACGAAGGTTCTTTGAACGACTCATTATCCGTTCCGCTGAACCCTCAATATACGTTTGACAATTTTGTTGTCGGCAAAACAAATGAGTTCGCTTATGCCGCCGCCCGCAAAGTTGCCGAATCCCGCAACGTGTCTTTCAACCCGTTGTTCCTGTATTCCGGTGTCGGCCTCGGCAAGACACACTTGATGCACGCCATTGCATGGCACATCAAACAGCAGGATCCGTCCCGCAACATTGTTTATTTGTCAGCCGAAAAATTCATGTATAAGTTTGTTCGCGCTTTGCGTTACAAAGACACCACAGCTTTCAAAGAACAGTTCCGTTCTGTTGATGTGTTGATGGTTGACGACGTACAGTTCATGGGCGGAAAAGACACAACACAGGAAGAATTTTTCTATACATTCAACTCTTTGATTGAAGAAGGTCGCCAAATCATCATTTCAGCAGATAAGTCTCCGGCTGATTTGGAAGGCATTGAGAATCGTTTGAAATCTCGCCTTGGCTGTGGTTTGGTTGCCGACATTCACCCGACAGATTTTGACTTAAGAATGGGGATTCTTAACAATAAAGCGCAGCAATTGGGAATAGAGCTGCCGGTGAAAGTTGCTGAATTTTTAGCACAAAAAATCACCTCAAACATTCGTGAATTGGAAGGTGCTTTGCGCAGAGTTATCGCACATTCTCAGTTGTTGAGCGACAAAGAAATCACTTTGGATATGACTCAAGATGTTCTGAAAGACATGTTACGCTCTTATGACAAACGCACAACAATTGATGAAATCCAGAAAAAAGTGGCTGAACATTTCAATATTTCCGTTAAAGAAATGCAGTCTTCTCGTCGAGCTCGCACCGTTGCTCGTCCGCGTCAGATTGCCATGTATCTGGCAAAACAACTGACATCTCGTTCCCTGCCGGAAATCGGCCGCAAATTTGACCGCGACCACACAACGGTTATGCACGCGGTTCGCAAAGTGGAGGAATTGATTCTGGAAGATTCTTCTTTGGCGGAGAATGTTGACACCTTGCGCAGAACATTAGAAGCCTAAATTCTTTTCAAAAATTGAAACGGCCTTAAATTTAAGGCCGTTTTTTTATAAAAAATTGTTGACGACTCTGTGTTTTAGCTTCTGATTTGCGCTTGTTATGTTAGAATTGGGGTAATAAAAAGCTTTTTATCTTAAATTGTAAGTGAGTACAAAATGAAATTTACTATTGAACGCGCAAATCTCTTAAAAACACTCAGCCACGTGCAGAGTATCGTTGAAAAAAGAAACACTATTCCGGTGTTGTCAAACGTTAAAATTGAAGCATTAGGCGACGGCATCAGCTTCAAAGCAACCGATATGGACACAGAGATCACAGAAATCGTTGATGCGAAAATTGAAGAAACCGGCGCAACGACAGCTCCGGCTCATATGCTTTATGACATCGTCCGCAAGTTGTCCGACAGTTCTCAAGTTGAAATCACGTTCCCGAACGAAAAAGGTCAACTGACAATCGCGTCCGGCCGTTCAAAGTTTGTTTTATCAACCATTGGCGTTGAAGACTTTCCGGTTATTTCCGGTGACAAATTGCCAACAAGTTTTGTTATGCCGAAAGATGAACTGAAAGATGTTAT
>CATGXW010000060.1 GCA_949542085.1 uncultured Alphaproteobacteria bacterium | reverse complement strand
AGGCTGTTTGATTGAACAGAGGTTTCAGTTTCTCTCCGGATGTGGATTTATTGATGCCCTCGTTAAGTGTATCCAGTATTTGAGAACTCTCTTTTTCATAGGGATATTCTTGAACGATGCCGGTCAGTAGCTTAAAATAAGGAGAGGGGTTAGCAACAAAATCTTCTGTGAGATGTTTGTTTTGGGTTGTTATGCTTTCGAAAACAGAAAACAGGGTATATGAGTTGGAGCCGTCTTTTTGTAGTAATAAACTTTCTGTGATGGCCATAATGTCACCTCTGTTTCCATTTTTTGCAGCGGTGGCAATGCTACACAAATTTGTTTTGTATTCTTCAGCTTTAGTGTTGTTTTCTTTTGCAAATTGTTGAATGGCCTTTTTTTGCAAATGGGGAGAAACTTCTTCATTGCAAATGAAAGATGTTAGTACTTCCTGTTGCTTTTTTGGTGGAAACGAGTCTTTTAGCTTGATTAAATCAAGCCAGATTTTTTCTTGTTCCAAAAGAGAAGGTGTATTGGAGGCGGCAGCCAAAGTTTTTATGGTTTTGTTAGCCTTATCACCCAAGGGATTAAAAAAATCAGATAAATCAATATTTAAATCATTTGTCATTTGAAACGTCCGCAGTTGTTTTTATTAGCTTTTATTCTATCGTATTGTTCGAATGATGTCAATAAGAATGGAAAAAGCGCTGAGGTCAGCGCTTTTTCCGGAAAGTTTAGTTTAGGTTTATCAACCCGTGAGAGAAGCCGTAAACAGCGGCTATGGCAACGGCAATCAATATGCCTGCGAACCATTTTTCATCACGGTTGAACGGGCAAGTCTGCGGGTTGTGTTCTTTTCTCGCCCAGATATAGACGGGAATCCCCAGAGCGATAATGACCGCGGCCAACATCAGATATTTCAAACCGGCGGCGTAAATCAACCACATGGCGTAAACCGAGCCGAAGATCGCCGTCAACAATGCCGTTGAGCGTTTGGTCAGCAAGTTGTCGGGATATTCGCCGTCAATGCACAGTTTCCACAAATATGCGCAGGATGCCAGATATGCCGGCAAGACCATGACGCTGGTGATGCTGAGCATGGTGTTCCACGCGTTGTTGGAGAAGTAAACCAACAACAAGAACAATTGCATGGCGATACTGGTTACCCACAGAGAAACCGATGGAGAGCCTTCCGCATTTTCTTTAGTGAAAGCTTTGGGAAATGTTCCGTCTTCAGCGGCCGCCTGCGGAATTTGGGCGGTCACCATGGTCCAGGCCAACCAGCTGGTCAAAACCGACACCAGCAATCCGATGTTCATCATCCAAGCGCCCCAACGTCCGACGATGGGTTCCAGAATGCCGGCTGTCGAAGGGTTGGGAACCACAGCCAATTGTTCTTGTGTCATGTAACCGAACGGCAATAAAGACAGAAGGATGTAGATGATTAAACA
Source organism: uncultured Alphaproteobacteria bacterium (assembly GCA_949542085.1). GTDB lineage: Bacteria > Pseudomonadota > Alphaproteobacteria > RF32 > CAG-239 > CAZU01. The sequence goes on along the minus strand of CATGXW010000060.1, from coordinate 4,602 downwards.
GGAAATGAAGCCTAAAAATGTTGCTTTGCCGATAACTTCGGGACTTTTGGCGCGGTTGGACATGACTACTGCGCCTTCAATACCGATGAAAGCCCACAAAGTTACAAGCATGGTGCTTTTTATTTGGGTGCTTAACGATCCCAGTTTGAATTTGGTGGCGATATTTTCTCCCCAAAAGTTGAAGTCAAAATCGGAGAATTTGAAAACAAACAGCATAATCAAAATAAACAAAAGCAACGGAACGATTTTGACGACTGTGCCGATTAAATTGATTATACTGGCCTGCCGCACGCCTTTGAGAACCAAATAGTTAAATCCCCAAATAATGAGAGATCCGCCGATAATGGAGGCCAAATTGTTTCCGCCGGCAAAGTAAGGCGGGAAAAAGTAGTTTAGGGAGTCCATGGTAATGACGGCATAACCGACATTGCCGCAAACCTGACAGAGCCAATAAGACCAACCGATGGTAAAGCCTGTATAGGGACCGAAGCCGGCACGGCTGTATGAATAGATTCCGGTTGTCAGTTCCGGTTTGGCCCGAGAGAGAATAGAAAACGTGTTGGCAATGAAGTAAATGCCGATACCGGTTATCAGCCATGCCAGCAAAACAGCACCGGCGGAAGCGCCGGCCGCCATGTTTTGGGGCAGGGAATAGATACCGCCGCCGAGCATGGAGCTGACGACAATCGCCGCTAAGGCAAAAACGCCAAGCCCGTTAGGGTTGGCGCCTTTTCCAGCGGCAGCAGTGTTTTTGATGTTTTTATCTGCCATTGTTATTTCCTTTTACGGGATTAAGCCTGTGCCGGATCGGCATGTTCAAAGTTCAGGAAGCCCATAGCCGTCAGGCTGTAGCCGAATTGCTGTGTGATGTTGACATAGTTGTGCCACATCTGGAATTCGGAGTGTTTTTCAACACCACGGATTGACAGTTCGTGGTTCAGAGATTTATTCAACCACATTTCCGCATGGCCTTTGGCAATTTCATCATCAATCTGGGTGTCAAAAAACTCGACGTATTCGGCAGCCCAACCGCCGATCAGTTCGCCGTTTTTGTCTTTACCCCAGCAGACGCCCAGGCCGGTGGCAATGGCTTTATGTTCATCGCGGCTGGCACCATGGCCGGCCATAATGACTTCCAAGACGGCACCGTGTTTAAATTGGCTGACGATTTTGTCGTTAATCGGCAGAATTTTTCCGTATAATTCTTTAGGCAAAACAGAGGTGTAGGGAACAACGTTGAAGTTTTCGATTCTGGCTTGCAGTAAGGCGGAGTCGTAGCAGAAAGTTTCAAACGGCTGTGGTGGAATACCATCGTCAGCTTGTCCGGCACCGCCGGTGATAAATGCAAAAGTCGGGTAACGAACGCCTTGTGTCATTATTTTTCTCCTTAAATTTATTACACTGAACAGCTTGATAGGCAGCTGCTCAATACCTAATTATGGTTTAAGGAATTTCAATATGATGATAAACATTCATATCTATTCACAGGGCTATAAAATACTGGAAATTTGTATTATATATTAGTAGGCTGTTAAATAGGATAATTTTTATAAGGATGTGACAATGTTTTTGAAACACAAGGGATTTGCTTTTTTGGCAGCTGCTTTAATTTTGTGTGGTTGCAAGGAGGAACAGAAAACACCGGATGCGGTTCAGCTTCCCGTGGTTCAGGTTATAAATGTGCAGCCGCAGAATATTCCGCTCAGTTTTGAGTTTTCAGCAAAGGCTCAGGGATCTAAAGAAACTGAGGTGAGAGCCAGAGTAGGGGGAATTCTTCTTAAACGAAACTATGTTGAAGGTTCAACGGTAGAAGAAGGAAATGTCTTGTTTGAGATTGATCCCGAACCGTTCAAAGTAGCTTTGCAGCAGGCTCAGGCCAAGTTAGCGCAAAATGAAGCGCAACTCAAAGCCGCGGAAACGCAATGGGTCAGAATTGAAAAGTTGTTTAAAGAACGCATTGTCAGTGAAAAAGCCCGTGACGAGGCTCAGGCTAACCTTAATTCCCTTAAAGCATCGACGCAGCTTGCACAGGCGGAAGTCGCCCAAGCGCAGTTGAATTTGGATTATACAACGGTTCGGGCGCCGATTAGCGGCATTACCAGTTTGGAAACGCAGTCCGAAGGCAGCTTGATTGCCGTTAACGGAGTATTGACCAGTATTACTCAGCTTAACCCGATTTATGTTATTTTCTCGGCTTCGGAGAATGAAATTATGTCTTTAACCAACATGGTTGATCGTGGTTTGGTGAAGAATCCTGATAACAAAAGCGAGATTTTTGCTAAAGTTAAATTCGGTAATGACACCTTGTATCCTTTGGACGGGCAGATTAATTTTATTAATCCCAATGTTGATGAAGCAACGGGAACAATCAAATTGAGAGCTGTTTTTCCAAATCCGGAAGGGCGTTTGCGTCCGGGACAGTTTTTGCGTTTGTTAATGGAGGGGCTGACGCGTATTGACGCTTTGGTTGTTCCGCAAGAAGCTGTTATGCAGGCCTCCAGCGGTTCTTACGTTTATCGTGTGAATGAACAAGGGCGCGTTGAATCCGTTAATGTTCAGACCGGTTTGACAACGAAAGACGGCGGCTGGATTATTGATGAAGGCCTGAAAGCCGGAGACAAGGTTATCGTCAGCGATATGATGAAGTTGCGTCCGGGGATGGCCGTGCAGGTTAAAGAACAAGCTGTTTCAAAATAAGCTAACAGAGGGTTGAATATATGTTTTCAAAGTTTTTTATTGACCGTCCGATTTTTTCAACGGTTTTGTCGCTGGTTATCGTGTTGGCCGGTTTGGTTTCGATGAAGGTTTTGCCGGTAGAGCAATATCCTGATATTGTGGCACCCGAAATTCAAATTTCGGCGACTTATCCGGGAGCGACGGCGGAAGTTTTGTCTGATACGGTGGCTGCGCCGCTTGAACAGGCGATTAACGGCGTTAAAAACATGATTTATATGTATTCAACCTCAACATCCAGCGGGTATCTGACGATTGGTGTTGTGTTTGAAATCGGAACGGATCCGGATCAGGCGACAATCGATGTTAACAATAAAGTGCAGGCGGCAACGGCAAAATTACCTTCGGAAGTTACGAAACTCGGGGTGACGGTTGAACAAAAATCAAATTCGATTTTGCAAGTTGTGGCCATGCGTTCGACTTCTGAAAAATATGATACGGTTTATGTTTCCAATTATGCTTTGCTCAATGTGTTGGATGAAATCAAACGTATCAAAGGCGTGGGCAGCGCTTCTTTGTTTGCCAGTCAGGATTATTCGATGCGGATTTGGCTTTCTCCGGATAAATTGGCTGATTTTGATTTGACACCGCAAGACGTGATTGCCGCCATTCAGGAGCAAAATTCGCAATTTGCGGCCGGACAGTTTGGGCAGGAACCGATGAGCGAACCGGTGGCCTTTACTTATTCGGTTAATACCAAAGGGCGTTTGATTGATGAAAAAGAATTTGGAAACATTATTCTGAAAAGCGATGCCAACGGCGGGATGCTGCGTTTGAAAGATGTGGCCAGAATTGAACTCGGAGCTCAGGATTACAGTGTAAACGCCCGTTTTAACGGAGAACCGGCGGTGGCTTTTGCCGTTTATTTGCAGCCGGGGGCCAACGCTTTGGAAACAGCCGATTTGGTGAAGCAGCGTTTGGCGGAATTGTCAAAGAGTTTTCCGGAGGGGATTGTTTATGAAGTTCCTTATGACACGACAGTCTTTGTGAATGTGTCTATTCATGAGGTTATTCAAACGTTTTTTGAAGCCGTATTGTTGGTGATTGCCGTTGTGTATTTGTTTTTGCAGAATATGCGGGCAACTTTGATTCCTATTTTGGCGGTGCCAGTGTCGATTATCGGTGCCTTTGCCGGAATGTATGTCTTAGGTTTTTCGATTAACTTGCTGACGTTGTTCGGTTTGATTTTGGCAATCGGTATTGTGGTGGACGATGCGATTATCGTGTTGGAGAACGTTGAACGCTTGATGAGCGAGGAAAAACTTTCGCCGCGTGAAGCTGCTATTAAGGCGATGAAAGAAGTGTCCGGTCCCGTGGTCGCGGTGGCGTTGGTTTTGTCTTCCGTCTTTTTGCCTATTGCGTTTTTGGGCGGGATGACCGGCGTGATGTATAAACAATTTTCGGTTACGATTGCTGTTTCTGTTTTGATTTCGGCGGTGGTGGCTCTGACATTGACACCGGCGTTGTGCGCTTTGATTATCAAACCTCATCAGGAGCATAAAGAACCGGCACGTTTTTTCAGGTGGTTTAACGCCTTTTTTGATAAGGTGACTGCTTGGTATGTTGCCGGTGTCGAGTTCTTTTTGCATTATCGTAAAATCGCGCTTGGCGGATTTGCCGGTGTGATTGCTTTGATTGTTTGGCTGTTCATGATTATTCCGGGAGGATTGGTGCCGAATGAGGATCAGGGCAGTTTGTTGATGGCTTATAGTATGCCGCCGGCATCGTCTTTGTCACGCACCAGCCAGTTGACGGCGGATGTTTCCAAAGATATACGGGAAAATCCGAATGTGGCTGACGTTTTGACGATTAACGGGTTTGATATGTTGTCAGGAAGTCAAAACACTTATTCCGGCATTAGTTTTATTA
>CATGXW010000059.1 GCA_949542085.1 uncultured Alphaproteobacteria bacterium | reverse complement strand
GCTAAGACAACATCATCATTAAAAACTTTTAATATATTATTGGGTTATTAGTACACATATTTACAAATGAAAACAAGAGCTTCAAAAACTTGCTGAAAAAGATCTGTATCGGTTTAGCCATACGATATCGGATATCTTTTTTAGTAAATTGGACCGATATAATCTTTGTGAAAAGATTTTGTGTCCTGCCATCGTGTTTTTTCTAAGACACCCGCTTTGTGAAAAGCCGGTGTTTTTTCTTTTTAAACGATTGCGAATTTTGCAATTGACTCGCCGCCATTCCTGTATTAAATTAACTTCAGTTTTTTATTAAAGGCTTTAGGTTATGTGCAATTTTTACATAGATGTTTCATTCATTATTATCCCTTAGGGGATATACTTTTTCGCACATAATCATCAAAAATTTTTCCAATAAAATCAATCTGTAAAATTAAGGTATTTCGCCAATGACTAAACATTATGCCGATGTTAAGGCAAAACCAGACTTCGTTGAAGTTGAAAAAGAAGTTCTCAAATTCTGGGAAGATAACAACACTTTTGAAAAATCGGTTCACAATCGTGACGGTGCCGCCGAATTTGTCTTTTATGACGGTCCTCCTTTTGCTAACGGAACACCGCACTACGGACACATTATGGTGTCTTATGTTAAAGACGTGGTCGCTCGTTTCCAGACCATGAACGGCAAAAAGGTTGAGCGCCGTTTGGGCTGGGATTGCCATGGCCTGCCTGCCGAAATGTCTGCCGAAAAACAATTGGGTGTGTCCGGCCGTAAACAAATTGAAGAATTTGGCGTTGAAAAGTTTAATGATTTCTGCCGCTCCGATGTGTTGAAATATTCCGGTATTTGGGTTGATATGTTTAAGCGCATCGGACGCTGGGTTGATTTTAACCATGACTACAAAACCATGGATTTGCCGTTTATGGAAAGCGTTATCAGCAACTTTAAGCAGTTGTATGATAAAGGATTGGTTTATGAAGATTATCGCGTTTTGCCTTATTCTTGGGCTGCGGAAACACCACTCTCCAACTTTGAGGTTAACCAAGGCTATCAGGATAAAACCGATAACGCGATTACCGTTATGTTCAAACTTGAGAATGGGATGAATATTCTGGTTTGGACAACCACACCGTGGACATTACCGTCAAATCTGATGTTGGCTGTTGGAAACGACATTGACTACTCCGTCATGCAGGAAGGCAATGAAAAATATGTCATTGGCACGGCATTAAAAGGACGTTATAAAAAACAACTCGAAAAAGCTCAGGAAGTCGGGACTTTGAAAGGAAAAGATTTGATCGGCATGAGCTATGAGCCGATGTTCCCTTATTTCAAACACTTGAAAGAGCAGGGCGCTTTTAAGGTTCTTTCCGGTGAATTTGTGTCCACCGAAGACGGTACCGGCGTCGTTCATATCGCCCCCGGTTTCGGACAGGACGACTTTGATGCCTGCCGCGCTTATGACGAAAACTTTCCGGTCGTTTGTCCTGTTGATGAAGCGGGCAAATTTACGGCGGAAGTTCCTGACTATCAGGGCCAACAGGTTTTTGAAACCAATGAACCGATTATGCAGCTGTTAAAAGACCGCGGCATATTGGTCAAAAAAGAACAATACACCCACTCTTATCCGTTCTGCTGGCGCACGGACACACCGTTGATGTATAAAGCTATGTCTTCTTGGTTTGTTAAGGTAACGGATTTCCGTGATGAAATGGTGGCCAATAATCAGCAGATTAACTGGGTTCCGGGGCACATTAAAGACGGACGTTTCGGCAAATGGTTGGAAGGCGCTCGTGATTGGTCAATTTCCCGCAATCGTTTTTGGGGAACGCCGATTCCGGTTTGGAAGTCTGATAATCCGAAATTCCCGCGTGTTGATGTTTTCGGTTCTATTGCCGAGATTAAGGAAAAGACCGGTATTGAGGTAACCAATCTGCACAAACCATATATTGATGATGTTGTATACCCCAATCCGGATGATCCGACCGGCCAGACCATGATGCGTCGTGTCGGCGATGTCTTTGACTGCTGGTTTGAATCAGGTTCAATGCCGTATGCCCAGATACACTATCCGTTTGAAAATAAAGAATGGTTTGAAAATCACTTTCCGGCAGATTTTATTGTTGAAGCAATGGATCAAACTCGCGGTTGGTTCTACACATTGACAGTGTTGTCAACGGCTTTGCATAATCGTCCGGCGTTCAAAAACTGTATTTGCACCGGTTTGTTGATGGCTGAGGGTGGCCAGAAGTTGTCCAAACGTCTGAAAAACTATCCTGATCCGAACGAGGTTTTGGAAAACATCGGCTCCGATGCTCTGCGTTGGTTCTTGGTTTCTTCTCCGGTTTTGAAAGGCGGTAATCTGGCCGTTGACAAAGAAGGTAAAGAAATCGCCAAAGCTGCCCGCGTGGCGTTGATTCCGTTGTGGAACGCTTTCTATTTCTTTACATTGTATGCTAATGCCGAGGAATATAAAGCTAAGGAAATCAGTGTTTCAAATGAAGCGATTGACAACTACATCCTCTCCAAACTGAAACATTTGCGCGATGTGGTAAAACAAGGGCTTGAAACTTACGATGTGTCTATGGCCACTAATGAAATCGCTGCCTTTATGGAGATTTTGAACAACTGGTACATCCGCCGCACGCGTGACCGCTTCTGGGAAGGAGATGCTCAGGCGTTTGACACTCTGTATACGGTTTTGGTCAACGTTGCCAAGATTGCTGCGCCGTTGATGCCTTTTGTCAGCGAATATATGTTCAAAACCCTGACTGGTGAGGAATCTGTTCATTTGACGGATTATCCGCAGTTGGGCAATATTGTGTACGACAAGAAGTTGGTTGACTCCATGGACTTTGTTCAGGATTTGTGCTCAACAGCCAAATTTATCCGAGAAGAAAAAAATCTGCGCAACCGCTTGCCGTTGAGCAGTCTGACGGTTATCGGAGCTGAACTTGACGTCGCTTATCAAGAAATCGTTAAAGATGAGCTGAATGTCAAGGACGTTAAGTTTGACAATAATCTGTCCAACTATGCCACCAAGACGGTTTATCTTTACACACCGCTGTTGGGAAAAGCCCTCGGAAAGGATATGGGTGCCGTTATGGGGGCCTACAAACAAGGGCAGTGGCAATTAAACGAGGACGGCACCTTGTCTATTGCCGGAAAAACATTAACTCCGGATTTGTTTGAAGTTCGTCTGGATATGAAAGACGGCGTTGCTGGTAAAGCGTTTGCCGATAACAAAGCGGTCGTCACCTTAGACACTAAGCTGACTGAAGAGTTGAAGCGTGAGGGTATGGCTCGTGACTTTGTCCGCTTGGTTCAGACATTGCGTAAGGATAAAGATTTCAATATTTCTGACCGCATTGAACTTTGCTATGCGACAACCGATGCACAATTGGCAAAAGCCTTGCAGGAAAACAAAGCTTACATTTCCGATCAGGTTTTGGCCGTCAAAATAGATGAGGGGTGTGCAAACGGAACAGAGGCTGACATTGAAGGTGCGAAGATAACCTTTGATGCGAAAGTCTGTGACGTTAAAGTCGCCTGATTTTATTAGGACATGTAAAACGGCTCTTTGAAAATAAGAGCCGTTTTTTTTGAATAAGAAATAATATATCGGCATAAAAAAGCCCTCGGGATAAATCCACCCGAGGACTTAAAGTTAACTTGCTTTTACCAACACTTATTGCATACAACACGTCCATTGAATGTTATGGAGCCTCGTTCACAAACCGGCTGAAGCGTTTTGTTTTTATCAATATTTGTTTCTGAACAGTTAATGATTACGCGAGAACCAGGTTCGGCAATCGAAACAGTACCGATATCATAATAGGTTCCGCTGAAGTTAATCGTTGTTATTGGTTTTTCAGTGATATTGTTAATTACAAGGTTTTTAATAGTTCCACCTTCTGCAAAAGATAGACTTGGTGTACCATCCATAAATACCGTATCAAAGTTGAACCCCACATCACGAATCTTCCAATCAGCCAATCTAGGATAAAATTCTCCGCTTAATCTTGTTGTTGAATCAACACAAGATGTGTTAAGGGAATAAGCATTGTAAATATCCACGGTACCTCTGCCGATGCCCATAGTAGCTTCGTTGGTCATAGAGACGTTTCCTTTTATGTAAATCTCTCTTTTTCCGGCATTCAGAGCGGCGGTCATTTCCTCTGTGCTTGTTACCAGCGTTTTTCCTCGTGCAGCAGCAAACTCGGCACATATCTCATTTTTATTACAGCGATCGGGATCTTTGGCCAGTTCGGCATATTCTCTCGGATCAATAAACAGAATGGCCTGCAATTGAGATGACGATGGTAGGTCGCCATAGGGACCTCCAACAGGGCCACCTGTAGCAGTATTTCCTGTGCGTCCGGATTCATAAGCGCAGGGGAAATTGCCCAAAGCCGCATAGGGTAGCCAATAATTTACATTTTCTCCGTAATAAAATTCCTCCGTAACAACGGCATTTTCAGAAACTTTCTGCATCAGTCTGATTTTGCAATTCATTTCTTTCATATCTAAAGCTTGCATTTCAGAAACCGATGGAACATACCAGAGTCCCTTTTTGTCAAGAATATCTTTTCCGAGTTGTCCTTTAGGGGTTCGACATCCCAGATATTCTTTGTTTATCGAACCGGTAACACTGAGAGCTTCTTGGAAGACGTTGACGTTTTGAATCTGATCCGCTTCTCCGGTTTCATCTGCTGCGCCACGTTTAAGAGCGCATTGCGTTGTACGTGGACCGTATGCGTATACGGATACCCTTGGGTTGTCAAGGCTGCAACCATATGAATCGCCTCTTTCTTCAATCTCTTTTACATCTCTACAGCTATTATAGTTTGTTTCCGTAAAAGCTCTTCCTGAGTCAACCTGCGTCGATTTGCTCCAATAATTGGAGTTTGTTCTTGTCATAAAATGAATTCCGACAGCAAAGTAGTTATCATCATCAAGGACAACTGCCAGAGGTGTCTTATTCAAGACAATATTGTCACAGGTAGAACCATCAGAGTAAAGAATATCATCCGGCCCCATGTAATCAGGATCATCACAGTAATCTTTTGCAACATTCATACAGCAGGCAGCATTAGTACGGTCGCTGAAGTTATCATCGCTGTCTATACATACCTGATAAACGCCATCTGTATCATTATCCTCACACTTATAGCAGATTGTACCTGCTTCATTTGCTATCCTTCCTGTCTGGGTTTGAGACAACGAACATGCCGTCGTGCCGTACCCTTCCGGACAAGTATCAGATTTACAAGCGCCGTCTACTAATTTGTATCCGTCTTTACAGGTTTTGATGCTATATCTTGTAACTTTTTCTGAGCCGCAACCAGTACTGCAGTTTTCATAGGTGGCGTTTGCCGGCGCGGATGTTAAAGGATAGCTTGCCGCTGTACAATTTGTGTCTGTGTTATTGCACTTACACAGCCCGCATTGTTGACCACCGGACCAACCGCTTTGAGCGTAATCCGGTTTGGTGCTACCGCTGGTACAGCTTGTCACGCCTGCGGTGTAACCGGCCGGACAGACAACGGCCACACAAGTACCGTTGGATAGCTTCCAGCCTTTTGTAGCGTCACAACTGTCCAGTTTTTTCTTGGCAGTGTTGTCCGGACAAGAAGAACAAGTTCCGCCCGTCGGACAAACCGTCAACGGATAGGCGCTGCAATCTTCATTTTTGACACAGCTACCATTTTGGTTGGTATATCCGTCTTTACAATTAATGAATTTGTACTTGGAGTTACATGTTTCGCAAGTCGCATTGGTTGGGCACTTGGATAAGTTATAGTCACTCGGGCAAGAGCATTCGCTGTAATACTTTTCAGACGATGCTTGTTCAGCGTCGTCTTTCGTCAAATCAGAACAGCTCTCACCGGATAATACTTTGGGGGAAGCACAGCTAGATGCTGAATATTTGTAGTAAGAGGTGTCGCAAACACATTTTTCATAACAGGTTAAACCGTCAATCGGATGTTGAACGCCTCCGCCGACACGATGATCCGTGCAATCAGCGGCGTTTT
>CATGXW010000058.1 GCA_949542085.1 uncultured Alphaproteobacteria bacterium | reverse complement strand
GACAGAGAAATCGGAATTGACGATGTCTTCAGGCATAAATTGTTGCAAGGCATATAAATATCCGCGCATTGACATGGCAACGCCGATCAACAGCGGGCCTAAAGTTATGACTGTCCAATACAGGGTAATTTTGGTTTTGATGTTACGGGGTTTATAGACTTTGAAAATAAAATTCAGGCTGTTTTCAATGGTGGAAAGCATCAGAATGGCCGTGATGGCGATACCGACCACGCCGATGGTGGTTAATTGTGCCGTGGCATTGATGAAATCGCTGAAATATTGCGTAATTTCTTGTTCAATATTGGGAACAAAATTTTGGAGGATAATCTCCTGCAACTGTTCTTTGGCATTGCTGAACACCGGAAAAGCCGAGAAAATGGCCAGTCCGATGGCGATGACCGGCACGACCGCGATTAGAGAGGTGTAGCTTAAAGCTGCGGCAACGCGGAAAACCGTGCCGCTTTCAATGCGTTGCATTAGGAATTTTAAGAATTTTTTACAGATGACTGTTTTTTTCAACAGCCATAATCCCACGGTTTTTGCGTGATTTTTCAGATACATTTGACACCTTTGAAAAAAAATGTTTACAAAATTGCTTAAATTTTATAGAAGTCTGGGTAGAATTCAAGAGTTTTAATTTTAACTGTTAATTTTGAAAAAAGGAAAACGTTATGACGGAAACGACAGCTTTAATGGCTGGTAAAAAAGGCCTGATTATGGGCTTGGCCAATGATAAGTCAATTGCGTGGGGTATTGCGCAAGCTTTGAATGCGCAAGGCGCCCAGATTGCAATTTCTTATCAAAACGAAGCTCTGGAAAAAAGAGTTCAACCTTTGGCCGCTCAGTTGGATAAAGAGCCTTTGTTGATTAAATGTGATGTTTCCGACTCCGCAAGCGTTGAAGCTTGTTTTAAAGAGTTGGGCGAAAAATGGGGTAAAATTGATTTTGTGGTTCACGCTATTGCGTTTTCTGATAAAAATCAGTTGAAAGGTCGTACGATTGACACAACTCGTGACAATTTCAAAATGACAATGGAGATTTCCTGCTTTTCATTCTTGGAAGCATGTAAATATGCTTCTCCGATCATGAATGAGGGTGGTGCTATTGTTACCTTAACTTACATGGGCTCCGAAAGAGTTTTGCCGAACTATAACATTATGGGTGTCGCTAAGGCAGCATTGGAAGCTTCCGTTCGTTATGCCGCTATGGATATGGGCAAGCAAGGCGTTCGCGTTAATGCTGTTTCTGCCGGTCCGATTAAAACTTTGGCCGCTTCCGGTATCGGTGATTTCCGCAAGATTTTGCACTGGAATGAGTTGAACGCGCCGTTGCGTCGCAATGTAACCCAAGATGAAGTCGGTATGATGGTTATGAGCCTGTTGTCTCCTTGTGGGGCAGGGGTGAGCGGTGAAGTTATTCACGTTGACTGCGGGTATCATATTCAAGGTATGCTTAACTTGGATACTGCAGTTGAAACCGGCCAGATGCTTTGCGAATAAAAATTTTGCAATTCGGTGAAAAATCTCCTGCCTTGTGCGGGAGATTTTTTGTAGTGGAAAAATCAATTAAGCATTGAGAAAATCGGCGATTTTATTAAAATAGTTTCAGATTTATTATCGGGGGATTTTTTATGACAGAGCCGAAAACACCGTTTCCATCGGAAAACCATCGCAAAATGAAAGCTGTTTCCGCTAAGATTTTACTCAAATCGGTTGTGTATGCTTTTGCGATTTTCGGTATTTTGTTCATTCTTTTGTTATTAGTGGTTTTAGGCTTGCTGCGTTCGGACGTGTCCGCTGTTACAATACCTGACAGATCTTTGTTGATGGTCGATTTGGACGCTTCCTTTGCTGAAGTGAGAAAAGATAATCTGTTAACGGAAGTTTCGGAGACTAATTCTTTGTCTTTTGCCGATTTGCTTGCGGTTTTGCAATTTGCTGGTCAAGATGACGGAGTGAAAGCCGTTGTGGCTAAAATCAATGTTTCCGGTTTGGGAATGGCGCAGGCGCAAGAGCTTTATCGTACGATCAAACAGATACGCCAGAGCGGAAAGAAAGCATACATATATTCCACCGGTTTCGGAGCATATGGCGGCGGTACAAAAGAGTATTATCTGGCGACGGCGTTTGATAAGATTTCCATGCAGCCGAATTCAGAGGTCGGTTTGACAGGTGTTAGCGTCGAAGTTCCTTTTGCGCGTGAATTGTTGAATAAAGTAGGTGTGACGCCGGAGTTTTTTAGTCGCTATGAATATAAAAACGCTATGGCGTCACTGACAGATAAAAAGATTTCCAAACCTTATAAAGAAAGCTTGCATCGTTTGGTTTCCTATCTTAGCGGAGAACTTTTGGCGATGGTTATAAAGGAGCGCGGCGTTGAGTGGAAAGAATTGGAAGCTTTGATGAATGAGGCTCCGTTTTCTGCCGAATATGCCATGGAGAAAGGGCTGATTGATGAGATTGTTTATGAAAGTGATTGGATTGCCGCATTGGAAAAGGAATATGATGCGGAGACGCTTTCTCTTAAAGATTATGCTTCAACCTGTTTCTTTAATACCGGCAAACCTAAAATTGCGGTTCTGATTTTGGAAGGAACGATTAATGAGGGACCGAGCGCGGACAATTCTTTGCAAGGGGACGCTATTGTCGGTTCACAAACGGTTTTGCGACAGATTAAAGAAATTGAGAAAGACAAAGATATCAAAGCGGTGGTGGTGCGTATTAATTCGCCGGGAGGAAGCTATACCGCGGCTAATGAAATCTGGTATGCGCTAAACCGTCTGAAAAAAGAACGCTCGCTTCCTTTGATTGTGTCGATGGGGGATTATGCGGCGTCCGGCGGTTATTTTGTTGCTTTGGCCGGAGATAAAATTTTGGCGGAAGGGGCAACGCTTACCGGTTCTATCGGCGTGTTGGGCGGTAAGATGGTGTTTGCTGATTTGTGGAATAAAATCGGAGTGAATTGGAGTAGTATCGGTATTTCCGACACGGCTAATTCGGTTAGTCCGAATTTCAAATTCAGCAAGAAGCAAATATCAATATTTAACAAATCACTAGACCGCATATATAAAGATTTTTCTTTAAAAGTTTCAGAAGCCAGAAAAATCGATTTGAAGGAATTGGACAAGTTGGCGAGAGGGCGTATCTGGCTCGGACGGGAAGCGGCGGAAAACGGTTTGATTGATGAGATTGGCGGTTTGGATGATGCCGTTATTGAGGCAAAAAGTTTGGCGGGAATTGATGAAAACGCCAAGTTTAGTTTGGTTTTTTATCCCAAACCGAAGACTTTACAAGAAAAGTTGAATGAAATACTGACTTCGGCTCCGGTTTTTTCATCTTTAGTGCTTGGTAAGCAATTAGGGATTGACACAGAAAAGCTTTCTATTCTAAAAAGATGGCAATATGATGCGGTTTTGCCGCCAATGAAATTTAATGATTGATAAGGAAAAAGCGATGGCTATAGATACTGAAACAGTAAAAAGAATAGCGTTTTTGTCGCGACTGAAAATTGAGGATGACAAGATTCAGGCGACGGAAGATGAATTTAATAAGATTTTGGATTGGGTGGAGCAACTCAAAGAAGTTGATACCGATAATGTTGAACCTTTAATCTCCGTTAATGAAAATAACTTGAAATTGCGTGTCGATGAAGTGACCGAAGGTAACCAATCAGAAGCTGTTTTAGCCAATGCGCCGATGAAAGAGTATGGGTATTTTGCGGTGCCGAAAGTTGTAGAATAAAGTAAAGCAGAAAGATAAGATAATGACAGAGTTAACAAAATTAACGATTTGCGAAGCCAGAGAAGGGCTGAAAAATAAAGACTTTACGGCCGTCGAATTAACGGAAGCCTATATCAAAAAGATGGACGAGTGCCGCAAGCTCAATGCGTTTGTTTGTGAAGCACCGGAACAAGCTTTGGAGCGTGCTCGTGCCAGTCAGGAAAAAATAAACAAAGGGGAGGCCGGAGAGCTTGAGGGTATTCCTTTGGGTATCAAAGATTTGTTTTGTACCAAAGGCATGGCGACAACAGCTTGTTCCAATATTTTGAAAGGATTTGTTCCGCCTTATGAATCGACGGTTACTTCCAAGTTGTTGGATGCCGGTGCAAACTTTTTGGGGAAACTTAACCTTGATGAGTTTGCAATGGGCGGAAGTAATGAAACCTCTGCGTTTGGTCCCGTGGTTAATCCTTGGAGCAAAGATGTTCCGTTGGTTGCCGGAGGGTCATCAGGTGGTTCGGCGGCCGCTGTGGCGGCAGATATGTGTGCCGGCGCTACCGGAACGGATACCGGCGGTTCAATTCGCCAGCCGTCAGCTTATTGCGGTGTGACCGGTATTAAACCGACTTATGGTCGTTGCTCTCGTTATGGTATTATCGCTTTTGCCTCATCATTGGATCAGGCAGGACCGATTGCCAAAGATGTTCGCGATTGCGCGATTATGCTTAAAACAATGTCAGGTTATGACAAGCGTGACGCAACGTCTGCTCAGGTTGATGTTCCTGACTTTGAAAAGTTTTTGGGACAGGATATTAAAGGGATGAAAATCGGTATTCCCAAGGAATATCGTGTTGATGGTTTGAATTCCGAGGTGGCCGCTTATTGGGATAAGGCTGCCGAATTGTTGAAAGCCCGCGGAGCTGAAATTGTAGAGATTTCCTTGCCGCATACGCAATATGCTTTGGCAACATATTATATTATTGCACCGGCGGAAGCGTCTTCCAATTTGGCTCGTTATGACGGTTTGCGTTTTGGTAACAGAGTAGACGGATTGCATTTGGATGATATGTATATTAATTCGCGCACGGCTGGATTTGGCAAAGAAGTCAAACGCCGCATTATGATAGGCACTTACGTTTTGTCTGCCGGATATTATGACGCTTATTACGTAAAGGCTCAGAAAGTTCGCCGTCTCATTCGCGAGGATTTCTTAAGAGCTTTTGATAAATGTGACTTGATTTTGACACCGACGGCACCGACACCGGCTTTTCCGATAGGAGACAAATCCATGCAGGAAAATCCGCTGACGATGTGGTTGAATGATATTTTCACTGTTTCGGTTTCTTTGGCCGGATTGCCGGCGATGAGTTTGCCGATCGGTTTATCGCAGAGCGGTTTGCCGCTGGGGATGCAGCTGGTGGGTAAAGCTTTTGATGAGGCAAGTATTTTTAAAGCGGCTTCGGCATTGGAAAAAGATGTTGATTTTAGGAGTGTGAAATAATGAGCGGAATGATTATTAACGGAAAGACCGGTGATTGGGAAGTCATTTGCGGTTTGGAAATCCATTGTCAGATTATTTCAAAATCTAAAATGTTTTCGGGCGGTTCAACGCATTATGGTTCTGATGCCAATGAAAATGTGTCGTTTGTTGATGCCGGAATGCCGGGGATGTTGCCGACATTGAATGAGGAATGTGTTCGTCAGGCGATTAAAACCGGTTTGGGTTTGAATGCCAAAATCAATAAATATTCAGAATTTGCCCGTAAGAACTATTTTTATGCCGATTTGCCGCAAGGCTACCAAATCAGTCAGTTTAAATATCCGATAGTTGGTGAGGGTTGTGTGTCGATTGATTTGGCTGACGGAACAACAAAAGAAATCGGAATTGAACGGTTACATATTGAGCAGGATGCCGGTAAGTCTATTCACGATATTTCTCCGACTAAGAGTTTTATTGATTTGAATCGTGCCGGTGTGGGGTTGATGGAAATTGTGACCAAGCCTGATTTTCGTTCACCGGAAGAAGCGGGGGCTTTTTTGCGCAAGTTGCGTTCAATTGTTCGCTATCTTGGAACCTGTGACGGTAATATGGATGAGGGATCCATGCGTTGCGATGTGAATGTGTCTGTTCGCAAGATTGGTGAAAACGGTTATCGCACCCGTAATGAAATGAAAAACGTCAATTCGGTCAAATTTGTGATGCAGGCGATTGAAAATGAAGCCCACCGTCACGTTGAAACTTATGAAAACGGTGGAACAATCGAACAGGAAACGCGTCAGTTTGATCCGAGTACCGGAACCAGCCGTGTGATGCGTAAAAAAGAGTTT
>CATGXW010000057.1 GCA_949542085.1 uncultured Alphaproteobacteria bacterium | reverse complement strand
GCCACAACGGGAACATGATCAGACGGACGTTCCCAGCTTCTGGCTTCCTTTATTACACGAGCGGACAGCAATCTGTTTTCCAAGGCGGGCGTCACCCAAATGTGATCCAAACGGCGGCCTTTGTCGTTGGTCTGCCAATTGGGGTTGCGATAACTCCACCAAGAATATATCTTTTCCGGCTCACAGTGAAATTTGCGAACAGCGTCGACAAAATCCAACGATTGAAACAAGCGCTGCAACCGGCCGGTTTCAATCGGCGTATGCGAAACGATTTTCAACAGTTGTTTATGATTCCAAACATCGTTTTCCGACGGCGCAACGTTAAAATCGCCGCAAAACAGGATTTTTTTGCCTTTCAGTTCTTCTTTTCGCCGCTCATAGTGTTCGGACATATCATCCATAAAACACAGTTTGTGTGCAAAAGACAGATTGATAACGGGGTCGGGAATATCACCGCCGGCCGGAATATAAATATTATTGATTTCAATATCATCAAAAACACTGGCTCGAATGTGACGAGCATCCGTTTTTCCAACCCAATCGGCTTTGGCGATGTTTTGTAACGGATGTTTGGAAAGAATCGCCACGCCATTATAACCGGGCATTCCATACAAAGCGATATGCGGATAGCCAAGATTGCGCACATCGGCAAAAGGAAAGTCTTCTTCTTTCGCTTTAACCTCTTGCAGGCAAATGATATCGGCGCCGGAAAGGTCTATCAGTTTTTTTAGCAAATCCAAACGAATGCGAATGGAGTTGACATTCCATGTGGCAAGTTTGAAAGACGTCATCGTTATCTTTTCTTTTTGTAGTTCTTGGGGCTTGATTTTTTATCTTTAAACTTAAACAGTTTTTCATCCAAAGCGCCGTCTTTTTTGATGTTATACAAAGATACGGTTACCTCAACACTTTGGGGATCGACAATTTTCCACTGTTTCAGTTCCATCGGATTGTTGGAAAAAACCAAGGTTATCGGCCCTAAATCGCCTTTTTCGGCATAATCAAGGGTTATGCTTGTCGTGCCGGAATCCTGATAAAAATCAGCCACCTTGATTTTTTTGCCGTCAATTTTAATGTTTTTTGCGAGAATCAATGTTGCCGGAATATCGTCATAATCAATATGAGTGACCTGCTCCAAGTCCGTGTCATTATAAACGATATAGTTGCCGTCACCAACAATCAAGACATTTGTCGGCGCGGCGTATTCCATACGGATTTTGTTCGGCTTTTCAATAAACAATCGCCCTTCGGCTGTTCCGCCATTGCTGGACATCTGTACAAACTCGGCTTCCATGCTTTGCATATTGTTCAGATAGGTTTCAATTTTTTTGATATTTTCGGCACTCTGGGCCCGCGCGTTTGCGCTGAAGAATAATGCGGCGATAAGGGCAAAAGCTGTTTTCATTGTCATCAACCTTGTTTGTTATACCAAGCTTTTTTAATATAATCCATAAAATGAAATAGTAAACACAAAATGCCCTCTGTAAACACAAGCGCATTCACAAAGGGCATTTCGATTAGTTAGAGACTAGTAATTGCGAGAACAACCGCAGCCACCGCTTTTTTTAACAGTTTCTTCTTTTGATGAAGATGTGTTTTTGTCTTCATTTGTTGAAGAAGCTGACATTTTTTGACTAGATGAATCTCTCATATCCTTACACATATTTTTTCTCCTTAACTTAAATTAATCAAAGCAATATTTTTGTTCTTTATTATTTTGCAGAACGGCTGCGCTTTGTTGTCTTTGAAGCAGGCTTATTTGTGCCTGAGGTACGAGATTTTGATTTAGAAGCAGTCTTTGGTGCAGCAGAACTTTCTTTTTTAGAACTTTCCATTACTTTTCTCCTAATTGAAAAATTACAGCGCGTTTATTCACGCTGCTCTAAAAATGTAGTTTTCATTATCAGAAAAGCAACAGACCCTAGCCAAAGTGACAATATCTACGAATTGCGAGGCTTGAAAAAACCGTCGCCGTATCCTTGGATTTCTTTATTTTTTGAAGCTGTTTCCAATCGCTTGAGCGAGAGGGCGACATATTCTTTTTCACGCTCAATTCCGATAAAACGACGCCCCAGTTTTTTGGCGGTGACGGCTGTTGTGCCAGAACCTAAAAAGGGATCAAACACAACATCATTTTCATTGCTGGAAGCCAAAATTAACTTGGCCAGCAGTTTTTCAGGCTTCTGGGTCGGATGCGGCGTGTTTTCCGCCATGGACCAGAACGGAATCGAAATATCCGTCCAGACATTAGACGGATGCGTCAGGCGATATTTTTGTTTGCCTTTTTGCTGCCAGTCTTTCGGCCGCCCTTTTTCATCTCGATAAGGAGCAATAACCGGTCTTTGAATTTTAACCGCGTCGATATTAAACGTATAATCCTTGTTCTTGGTAAAAAACCAGATGTCCTCCAAGCAATTTTTCCAGTTATTTTGAGCGCCGCGACCTTTCTCACGCTCCCATGAAATGCGGTTTTGCAGAATAAAATACTTGCCGGCGATTTCAGGAATGGCAATAGATGTTTTCCAGTCCGAGCAAATGTAAACCGACGCATTGTCTTTCAAGATACGGGCGGTTTTGGACAACCACTTGTCCAACCATTCCTTATAGGCTTCAAACCCCATTTCCTTAAAAGTGGAAGCGCCAAAGTTTTTGGTCAGATTATACGGCGGATCGGCAATCAATAAATCGACACAGGCATCGGGCAGATAGTCCATCGCCTCAAAACTATCCTGAAAAATAACCTGATTGACAACCTGTGATAACTTTGCCCGTTTGTTTAAACGGAGAGAGGAAGCAGCGTAAAAATCTGCTTCCTCGGAAGATAACTCAATCGTTTTATTGCGAGGGGCTTTAGCTTTCATCCCGCTTATTCTTCCCCAAACTTGTTGTCCAACAGCTTTTCAATGGCCGCGAGCGCTTCCTTAGCCTGTTTGCCCGAGGTTTTAACATGAATGGTGGTGCCTTTGGCGGCAGCCAGCATCATCAACCCCATGATTGAACAACCATTGACGGTTTGACCAATACGCTCAACTTCGATTTTGGCGTCAAACGGTTCGATTGTCTTGACAAACGCCGCCGCCGCACGGGCATGAAGACCTTTTTTGTTTTTGATTTCCAAATCTTTGCTGAAAACATCATCACTCATGACTATGCTCCCAGTAATTGTGAGGCGATATTGATATATTTTTTACCGGCTTCCTGCGCTCCTTCGGCGGTTTCTTTCATATTTTTTTCCTTACGCAGAGAAGCGATTTTAATCAACATCGGCAGATTGATACCAGCCAGAACCTCAACCGGCGCTCTGTCAATAATCGAGATGGCCAGATTTGACGGGGTGCCGCCAAACATATCGGTCAAAACAATCACGCCGTTGCCGTCATTGACTTCTTCAACTTTTGACATGATTTCGGCGCGGCGGACTTCCATGTCATCTTCCGGTCCGATACAAACGGCGGCAACTTGTTCTTGTTTGCCGACAACATGTTGCATGGCAGAAATAAATTCAAGGGCAAGGTTGCCGTGAGTGACTAAAACTAATCCTATCATTGATTTTCCTATCCGTTATTCAGTCGTTCCGCCGGTCCAAGACTTGACGGCGCCAAAATTCTTTAACAATTCGTCTTTGGTTTTTGATTTAACCAGCTCATCGGCACGGGTCTGACGACCTTCAAAGACAATTTCCTCAACGTTTTCAACCGGACAAGCATAAACACGGTCAACCATCTTGCCTTTGAGCTCGACAATCATAATGAACTCAGCCTCAGCCAAGGGCGCAACCGTGTCCGGATGGATGTCATCCAAACGAACGGCCAAACGTTTGTCTCTTTTCAGCAAAGCGGTCTTTTTGCCGTCGAATTCCAAAACAGGCTCATCGGGCTGACCCTCACGGGCGTCGATAAACACAGCCAGTTCGCCGTATTTATTTTCAATAATCTCGTAAAAATCCTGCTTTTCAATCAAGGTATAATATTGTGTTTCCATAACGCACCTTTTCCTAGTTTTTTTGTAATAGTATTATTTTATTCGGAATGTGTCAATTTATGGTTAATGTTTGCGATTGTTTTTTTGTTCCCGATATGCTATGATTTGCCTGTTTGTTAACTATTCGGACCGGCTTTATGGAAAAGACACCTCTGCGCTTTATCTGGCATTATATCAAAATTTTTAAATGGGCCTTTATTGTCATCGGTTTTCTGAATTTTGTTTCTGCTCTTTGTGAAAATATCGCTCCTTACTACCTTTCAAAAATGTTTGACTTGGTTTCCGGAAAAATTTCCGGCGACAATGATTGGAACGAAATCTGGTTTTGCTTGGGCGCAACGTTGATTTTCCGATTTTTGATGAGCGCGTTTATGGAGGCGGCCATGTTTATTTACGCCAAAATCCAGCCAAACATGCGCACGATGATTATCCGAGATTGTTTCAACTACATTAACAAACACTCCATCTCCTTTTTTACCAATGAAATGTCCGGCAATATCGCAACCAAAGTCAGTCAAATCCAATCCGGTATTGTTGAATTGTTTCACCATACGTTTAATCTGCACATGGGATTGATGAACTTTATCATCATCATTTGCACATTGACCTATTTAAGCCCTTATTTTTTGGGAATCTTAATCATTTGGGCGACAATAACCATTTGGTTCGGCAAGTATCTGGGCGCCAAAAGAGCCGCTTATGCCAAGGAAACAGCTTCCCAACAAAGCAAAGCGCAGGGAATGATTGTTGACAGTCTGGCTAACTATAGTGAGATTAAAAGCTTTGCCAATTTTAAGTTTGAACACCTGAATTTGCTCAAAGCTTTGCGATTGGCGAGAAAAGCGGAAAGCAAGGAAGAAAAAACCAAAATCGCCATTCACACCCTGCAAAATCTGATGGTTTTGGTATCTGTCGCTTTCTTTATGATTGCTTCTATTTGGATGTTGAAAGAAGGGCATATCTCGTCGGTAACGTTTATTTTCTCCAACACGATTTTTGCCCGTCTGTCTTATATGATTTTTCAAATCAGCTGGACCTATAACGCCGTGCAACGAATTTTCGGGCAGATGACCTCAGCCTTGAACACGATTGCCGTTGAACCGGAAATCATCGACAGTCCGCACGCGATTGACGCCAAGTTCAAAAAAACAACCATCCGTTTTGACAACGTTCGTTATGCCTATCCGGGGAAAGCAATTTTATTTGACAAGCTGAACTTGACCATTAACGCCGGCGAGAAAATCGGTTTGGTAGGAAGCTCCGGTTCCGGAAAATCAACATTCATTAAACTTCTTTCCCGCTTTTTTGACGTGAAGAGCGGAAAAATTATGATTAACGATGTTGATATTCGTGATATGACTCAAGAATCGCTACACAGGATGATTGCCACCATTCCGCAAGATGTTAACTTGTTTAATCGTTCTTTGCGGGAAAATATCCGTTACGGCCGGACTTCCGCCACGGATAAGGAAATCGAAACAGCGGCAAAAAAAGCCTACGCCGATGTCTTTATCAACGAGTTGCCCAAGAAATATGATACCAAAGTCGGCGAGCGAGGGGTTGTGCTTTCGGGCGGAGAACGCCAGAGAATCGCCATTGCCCGCGCTATTTTGAAAAACGCGCCGTTGCTGATTTTTGACGAAGCGACTTCGGCCTTGGACAGTGAAAGCGAAAAGCATATTCAAAAATCCCTGTCAAATTTAATGAAAGGCAAGACCGTGATTGCCATTGCCCACCGTTTGTCGACCCTGCGGGAGATGGATAGAATCTTGGTTTTTGACAAAGGAAAAATTGTTGAAGAAGGCACGCATTTGAGCTTGTTGCGTAAAAAAGGCGTTTATTACAAACTTTACAACATGCAAGCCGACGGATTTGTGAAAGAGTAATTAGAAGCCCCGCGATTGCGGGGCTTTTTTTTACAAGATATAACTCTCTTCCTCAGCTTGTTTTATCTTTTCCCGTTGCTCGGCTCGAAAAGCCTCAGCCACAAGGATTTCTTCACTGCGGTCAAGGTCGGTTAATCCCTCTTTAAGAGTAAGATTAATATCTATCTTCAGTCCTAAAAAACGACAGATA
>CATGXW010000056.1 GCA_949542085.1 uncultured Alphaproteobacteria bacterium | reverse complement strand
GAGTACCGAAAGGCTGTTGGCCAAAGCTTTGGATAAAGATCGGGTTTCCGTTATTATGGAGGAAATCCGCGGTCCGGCCGGTCGTACCATGTGGGATAAGCTGGGCAATGTGAACGAGCACGTTTTGGCTAACTACCTGAAAAACGAATATCCGCAGACGATTGCTGTTATCTTGTCAAAAATCAAGGCCGAACATGCCGCAAAAGTTTTGGCGCTGTTTCCCGAGAATTTTGCAATGGAAATCCTGATGCGCATGCTGCGTATGGAATCAGTGCAAAAAGAAGTGCTGGACGGTTTGGAAAAGACTTTGCGTAAAGAATTTATGAGCAACTTGTCCAAGTCGACCCGTCGCGATTCGCATGAGTTGATTGCCGACATTTTCAACTCTTTGGATCGCAATACCGAAACCCGCTTTATGGAAGCCTTGGAAGAACGCAACCGTGAAAGTGCGGAACGCGTCAAGTCTTTGATGTTCACGTTTGAAGATTTGATACGTGTCGATGCTCAGGGCATTCAGGTCTTGTTGCGTAATGTTGATAAAGACAAGTTGGCGATTGCTTTGAAAGGCGCGTCTGAAACCATTAAGGAACTGTTCTTCAGCAATATGTCTTCCCGTGCCGGAAAGATTATCAAAGAAGATATGGAGGCGATGGGCCCCGTGCGTTTGCGTGATGTTGAAGAAGCTCAGCAATACATTGTGACAACCACCAAAGATCTGGCGAATAACGGTGAAATCGTTATCAGCGAAGGTAAAGACAACGACGAACTGGTTTATTAAGACGGGAGCAAAAAGTGGCGCAGTTTCAAAAATTTATGTTCGACAACTTTGTCATTGATTGTGACGAAGACAATGCCGTTGTCGAACCTGAGGTTGAAACAGAGCCGGAAGTGGTGGTTGTTGAGCCTGAACCCGTGGCGGAAATTGTTGTTTCTGAGCCGGAAGTTGTGCCGGAACCTGAAATTGTCGTCGAACCGAAAATCAGTTATTCGCAGGAAGAGTTGGATGATGAAGTCCGCAAGGCTGAAGAAAAAGGATATGAACGGGGGGTTCGTCAGGCAGAGAATGAGGCCGAACAGCGTCGGGAAGCGTTAATGAACGAAATGAGCAGCAAGCTGTCTGTGATATTGGCGGATATGACGACCGAAAACGGCGAGCGGGAAAATGAGGCGATGCAAATGGCTTTGGCTTTGGTTAAAAAGCTGTTGCCGTCATTGGCGGAAAAACAGGCAGAGTCTGAAATTCGAATGTTTCTGACGGACAATTTTCCCAATTTTCGTCGGGAAGCTCACCTGTCTTTTGTCTTCAATCCGCAAACGGTGGAAGCCGCCGCTAAGATTATCGCCAAACTGGCAGAGAAAAACGATTTTGAAGGCAAGATTTCGGTTCACAAAGACGAAAATCTGGCGCCGGATGATTGCCGGATTGAATGGGAAAACGGCGGCGTTGAGAAAAACAGTCGTAAAATGCTTGAAAAAGCCGAAAAATTGCTGGATGATAATACCATGAAAAATGAAGAGAGGGAACATGGATAAAAATTTGGAATTAGACGAGCTGCAAGAAAGCTCCATGATGGACGATGAACCGATTCTCCGCAAGGAAAACACGATAGATAACTTTGATATTCCCAGTTCCACCAGCGACTTGGAAGCCGTTTATAATATTCCGGTTAAGGTTTCTGCGATATTAGGCAAGACTCAAATGAAAGTCAGCCAACTGATGAAGCTGAATAAAGGTGCTATTATTGAGCTTGATCGTAAAGTCGGTGAGGCGATTGACATTTATGTCAACAACAATCTGGTCGCCCGTGGCGAGGTTGTTGTTGTGGATGACAAATTAGGCATCACCATGACCGAAATCGTCAAATCGGTTGTTAAATAACTGACGGACGGATAAAAAGATGGAATTGCTTATTGTCGGAACATTGGACGGTCAGATTGGCGCGGCGAGTAAAATCGCCATCGCTCAGGGCGGACACGTGTCTTTGGCGGATAGTGTCGAAGCCGGTTTGGACGTGTTGCGTTCGGGGAAAACGATTGAGCTGGTGATGATCGATGTTAAGCTCGATGTTTACAAGTTTATTTCATCTTTGGAAAATGAACGTATTAATGTTCTGGTTGTAGCCTGCGGCGTGGCGAATGATCCGACGCTGGCCGTTAAGGCGATTAAGGCCGGAGCCAAGGAGTACATCCCTCTGCCTCCTGATCCGGAATTAATCGGCGCCGTGTTGGCCGCGGCAACCAGAGAAAACCACGCTCTGATTTACGGTGACAAAAAAACCGAGAGTATTTTGAAAGTCGCCAAACAAATTGCTCCCTCTGAAGCCAGTATCTTGTTGACCGGCTCTTCCGGAACCGGTAAGGAAATTTTTTCCCGTTTTGTGCATGACAATTCCAAACGTGCCAATAAAAAATTTGTGGCCGTCAACTGTGCCGCCATCCCCGAAACCTTGTTGGAATCAGAGCTTTTCGGTTATGAAAAGGGGGCTTTTACCGGAGCTGTGGCCAGAAGAATAGGCAAGTTTGAGGAAGCTTCCGACGGTACATTGTTGTTGGATGAAATTTCTGAGATGGATATCGGGATTCAGGCTAAACTGTTGCGTGCCATTCAGGAAAAAGAAATCGACCGCATCGGCGGCAAGGCTCCGATTAAGGTTAATACCCGCATTATTGCCACCTCAAACCGCAATTTGGAAGAGGCGGTCAAAAACGGAACATTTCGTCAGGATTTGTATTATCGCTTAAACGTGATTAATCTGAATATTCCTGATTTGAAAGACCGCCCCGGTGACATCGTTGTTTTGGCCAAGCACTTTATCAAGAAATATTCGGAATTAAACGATTTGCCGATGAAAGACTTGTCAACGGAGGCCGCGCAAATTTTGGAAAACTACCAATGGCCGGGAAATGTGCGTGAACTTGAAAACACCATGCACCGTGCCGTTCTTCTCAGTACAGGGGATGAGATTGGCAAAGACGCCATTATCCTCACCAATCCCGAGGCGATGAACGAACCGAAAGAAGAAGCCTCTGTTCAGGTTGGACAGACTGTTGCCGGAATGGAGCGCAAGCTGATTATCGATACGCTCAAACACACCATGGGCAACCGCACGACAGCAGCCAATATTTTGGGGATTTCTATCCGCACGCTGCGCAACAAACTCAAACAATATCAGGAGGAAGGCTTTGACTTTCCTGCCGCTGAAGGGTAAATGACGGACGATGGCAAAACAACCTAACAATATGTTCGGCGGTACAAGCTTTAAGGATATGTTTATCAGTGCGACCAAACGCGGGGATATTTTCTTCGCTTTTGCCATTATCCTGATGCTGGTGATTTTGATTATGCCGCTGCCGTCATGGCTGTTGGATGTGTTGCTGGCTTTTTCCATTACGTTGTCCTGCGTTGTGCTGATGATGGCCATCTTTATTGAAAAACCGACAGAGTTCAGCGCTTTTCCGTTGGTTTTGCTGATTACCACCATGTATCGATTATCGCTCAATCTGGCATCGACACGTCTGATTTTGGCGCGCGGGTATATGGGGCCGGATGCCGCCGGTGAAGTCATCAAGGCTTTTGGCGGATTTATCATGGGAAACAATTTTGTCATTGGCGTAATCGTCTTTGCAATTTTGGTGTTAGTGAATTTTGTGGTCATTACCAAAGGTTCCGGACGTATCGCCGAGGTTGCCGCCCGTTTTGCTTTGGATGCCATGCCCGGTAAACAGATGGCGATTGACGCTGATTTGTCTTCTGGTTTGATTAACGAAGACGAGGCTCGTAAACGCCGTGAAGACTTGTCGAAAGAAAGCTCTTTTTACGGAGCCATGGACGGTGCTTCCAAGTTTGTCCGCGGTGATGCGATTGCCGGTTTGCTGATTGTGTTCATTAATATCATTGCCGGTATTATTATCGGTATGGTGCAGAATAATATGAGTTTTGGCGACGCCGGTTCAACATATGTTCGTTTGACGGTTGGTGACGGTCTGGTGTCTCAGGTGCCGGCGCTGATTGTCTCCGTCGCCGCCGGTATCTTGGTGTCTAAGGCCGGTATGACCGATTCGACCGACAAGGTTTTGTTTGAACAATTGGCTAATTATCCCAAAGCGCTGGGCATGAGCTCTTTTTTGGCTCTGGCTTTGGGAATGCTTCCCGGCACGCCGTTTATTCCGTTTGTGTTGTTGGCCAGCTTGACCGGTGCCACCGCCTATTATCTTAATGTGCGTCAGCAGGAACAAATGGCCAAGGCGCAAGAGATTCTCGAACAAGAACAAAAACAAGGCAAATTGGCTAAGGCTGCGGATGAACCGATTGCCAACGCTTTGCGGGTCGACTTGATTCGTTTGGAAATCGGCTATGGTTTGTTGCCGCTGATTAATGAAGAGGCCAACCGCAAGCTGACTGATCAAATCAAAGCGTTGCGTCGCGCACTGGCATCAGAATTGGGTTTTGTGATGCCTTCAATCCGCATTCAGGATAATATGCAGCTTGAGGCCAATGAATATAATATCTACATCAAAGAAGTCCGTGCTGGCAAAGGTGAATTGCGTCCGACCAAATTGTTGGTGATGGATCCTCGCGGTGAACCGATTACATTGCCCGGCGAAAATACTTTTGAACCGACATTTGGGCTGAAAGCAATGTGGGTTGATCCGTCTTATCGTGAAGAGGCCATGTTCCGTGGCTATACGGTGGTTGATCCGGCAACGGTTGTCACCACACACATCACCGAGCTGGTCAAAGACAATATGCCCGAGCTTTTGTCTTATGCCGAAACGCAAAAATTGCTCGATGAGCTGGATAAGGAACATCAAAAACTTATCAAAGAGCTTATTCCTTCCAAAGTCAGCCTCGGCGCGTTGCAGCGTATTTTGCAAAATCTGTTGCAAGAGCGTGTCTCCATTCGTGACCTGCCGACTATTCTTGAAGGGGTTTCCGAAGCGGTTACAACCACTCGCAGTCTGATGATGATTACCGAACATGTCCGCACTCGTTTAGCGCGGCAATTGTCCAACGCCTATGCCAATGAACTGGGAATTATCCCCTTGGTTACCTTGTCACCTGAATGGGAACACGCTTTTGCCGAAGCGATTGTCGGCGAGGGCGATGAGCGTCAGCTGGCAATGGCGCCCAGTGCCTTGCAAAACTTCATTACCAAGGTTCGCAATTCTTTAGAAGAACTGGCCGCTAAAGGCGAAAGCGCCGTTCTGTTGACCAGCCCCGGAATTCGTCCGTTTGTTCGCTCCATCATTGAGCGTTTTCGTCCGATGACAGTTGTCATGTCGCAAAATGAAATTCATCCGAAAGCCAAAATTAAAACTGTCGGACAAATTTAGGGGTAGCCGCGGATGAAAGTCAAAAATTTCGTAGCAGCAAATATGAATGAAGCCATTTCTATGGTCCGTCAGGAACTGGGAAGTGAAGCGGTTATCCTGTCAAATCAGACCATCAGCGGCAAAGTTTATTTGACTGCCGCCCTTGATGAAACGGTTGATTTTGATTTTATGCCCGATGAAACCTTAAAGCCGGTTAATCTCCAAACTTTCTTTGACGACCGCCGTCTGCGGGAGGCGTTAGAATATCACGGTGTGACCGAAGATATTGCGCAAAAGATTTTGGCAGCCTCAAGACAGGCTGCTAGGGATAAAAACCTGTCTGACGAACAACAGGTTTTAGCCGCCGGTTTAGAGCGATTGTATAAATTTGATACCTTGTTGGGTTCTCCTCAAAAAGTGAAGCTTTTTATGGGAACTCCGGGGAGCGGCAAATCAACGGCAATCGCCAAAATGGCAACGCAGGCCAAATTCAAAAAAATGAAAACGGCTATTATCAGCACGGATAATGTTCGGGCCGGCGCAAACAATCAGTTGCAAGCGTTTGCCAAGATTTTGGAGGTTGATTTTTATTTTGAAAAAGAGGCCAAAAACCTGTTTAGACAGACACAACTCTTATCAGAAACCTATGATTTAATCTTGATTGACACCGCCGGAATAAACCCCTTCGTTCCCGAGGAGACGGATAAAGTTTTGCCGTTTGCCGATTGCATAAAGGGGGACAAATTTATGGTAATGGATGCCGGTCGAAATGTTCCCGAAGCTATTGAGGCCGCGGAAATTTTCAGAGACATGGGGGCGGACTATCTGTTGCCGACCCGTTTGGACATGACCAGA
>CATGXW010000055.1 GCA_949542085.1 uncultured Alphaproteobacteria bacterium | reverse complement strand
GGCGCCGGTTCCCTTTTCAGGATCGGCATGGTCGTCACCGATAATCGGAATAGAGCGGTTGATAATCGGAATAATCGCTTTTTTGCCGATAAGATGTTTCAGCTTTTCATTTTCTTTGCTGACGGCAACGGCGGTATCGCCGAACATTGTTTCAGGACGAGTAGTGGCAATGTGAATAAACTGTCCTTCTTCACCTTCAATCGGATATTTGTAATAATACATTTTGCCGACAGTTTCTTTTTGAACAACTTCCAAATCAGAAACTGCGGTCATAAACTTAGAGTCCCAGTTGACCAATTTTTTTGCTTTATAAATCAAACCGTCTTTGTAGAGGTTGACAAAGATTTTACGAACGGCACGGCTCAAGCCCTCATCCATGGTAAAACGCTCACGGCTCCAGTCGCAAGACGCGCCGAGACGACGCAGTTGTTTGCAGATTGTGCCGCCGGATTGTTCTTTCCACTTCCAAACGGTTTCAATAAATTTTTCCCGTCCCAAATCATGGCGGGTAATTCCTTCTTGGGCCAGATTGCGTTCAACCACCATTTGTGTCGCAATACCGGCGTGATCCATCCCCGGTTGCCACAAAACTTTTTTGCCCAACATGCGGTTATAGCGGATTAAGATATCTTGCAGGGTGTCATCAAGAGCATGTCCCATGTGTAAAACACCGGTAACATTAGGAGGCGGAATAACAATGGCAAAAGCATCTTTGTCACTACGCATATCCGGTTTGAAATCACCGTCATTTTCCCATTGGGTATAAATTTTTTCTTCAAAATCTTTTGGGTTATAATTTTTTTCTAACATATTAACTCACTTATATTTTTATCAAAACTCCATTTCGCGAAAAATGCCCTCAAAACTCAATTTGGGGGCAAAGAGGTTTACAGGACGGCTCAATAAATTATTGATATGTGCCGACCTTTGCCATCACTCGCTCAATCTCTTCTTTGACTGTTTTTTCGACATAGTCGGCAGATTCGCCTCCAGCCACAAACGAGTCTGGCGGGAGATTTCTTCTTTTGCCAACTGATCGTAATTCAGGCCGTTTTTCCAATTAGCGGAAACTTCTGCTCCGATAATATCGCTGATAACGTCATGAATCATATCTTCTAATGTGCGGGATACATTACCCATTTCTTTAGTTGGTTCGGTAACGGCTTCAACAACAGGAGCTTGCGGCGTTTGTTTGTCTTCCTTAGCAAACATTTTTGCAAAATTACTGATAATAGAGGCCGAAGCATCAATTGCACTGGCTTCACCTTTTGTTTCTTCAGTCGTATCTTCGGTTGTTTCTTCAGTCGCAACAGGTTGTGCGTTAGTTACGTTTTCTTCAACAATCGCCACGTCCTCGTTAACAACCACAGGTATTTCTTTTTCAACAACTGGTTCCGGAAGTCTCTGAGGCTCGCTGAGAGCATCAACAACAGGTTCTTGTTCTGTTGGCGGCAATACATCGGCAACCAGATCAGTCAGGCGGGCATTGTTATCTTCCAACGTGTCAAACGGATCTGAATTGTCATCAGGGATTCCGATGACAGGCTCAATTTCCGGTAAATCAGGTGATGTTGGCGAAACACCGTCCAATTCTTCATCCAAATTAATATCCGAGGTTGAAACAATAATGTCTTCAACTCTCATATCCGGAGACAAATCAAGAATGTCGTCATCTTCTTCTGATGTTTCGACAGCGAGGTCGGCAACAGCAACAACCGGCTCTGAAACGGTTGTCGTAATATCGGCAACGGGGGTTTCAACCACGGGCGTTTCTAAAACAGGTTCCGTTTGAGGTATTGAGGCGTCTCCCTCTGCCAGAATATTTTTAATGGACGATAAAATATCTTCCATGGAAAGATCTTCGTTGTTGTCTTCTGCCATTTTTTTGTATCTCCGATTAAATTCTGTCACCATTTTACACAGTTTTTAATGATTATCAAGAGTCTATAATCAAAAATAGGATAAAAAAGAAAAGCCTTGTTACGAGAACAAGGCTTTGATGTGGTTTAGTTCAGAGACAGCCACTTGTCTCTTGTTTCTTTGTAGAATTTTTTCGGGTTATAGATATCTACGCCAAGCTTCAAATCTTTGGCGGTCAACTTGCCCATGGACATCAGCAAATTCATGCCGGAAACATAATAGTCACGGCGGGCTTTAACTTCGTTAACATTGGAGTTAAGCAATTCCTGATAAGCGTCCAATACGTCAAGAATGGTTCTGTTTCCCAAAGCTTCTTCTTTTTGAACACCGTCTAAAGCGACCTGATTGGCATTAACTTGTTCTTGAATGGCTTTGATTTTGGATTGGTTGGCAATCATATATTCCCAAGCGCTTGAAACAACTGATTTTACTTGTCTTTCTGCTTCGATAACCTGCTCCTGAGCCTGCCATTTCTTGTATTTGCTCTGGCGAATTTTAGCACGGCTTTCTCCGGAATTATACAACGGAATAGTCATGTTAACGCCCCATTCAACATTATCAGAAGTGGTGTCTCCCAAAAGGTTGTTGTCGTATTCTGTTTTGACCTTTGATACGGAGCCGTCCAAGCTGACTTGCGGCAACAGAGCGCCGGTGTTGGTATAAACATCGTAGCTCTGTGATTTTAAAAGATTTTTTGCGGCCTGAATGCTGTAGTTGTTGGTGACGGCAATCTCGTAGGCTTCGTCATATGTTTTGGGCAGAAAATCTTTGATTGCTTCCGGTTCTTCCAGTTTTTCCGGCTGAGTGCCGATGAGTTGGATGTAAATTGCTTTTGAAGCTTCGTAAGTGCCTTCAGAGGCGATTCTGTCCGAAACAGCCTGAGAGTGGCGGGCTCGAGCCTGAGAAACGTCCGTGCGGGTTACTTCGCCGACATTAAAGCGTTGAATAGTCTCGTCTAAACGCTTTTTTAGAAGTTTTTCGTTGTTTTTCTGCAGGTCGACAATGGCGGCGTTTTGCAAAACATCCATATACGCGGTTGATGCGCTCAAGAAAATATTTTGCTCAACGGTCGCTAAATTATTCTGTTCTGCGCGAACCAAACTGTCTGCTGATTTAACAGAATTGACGGTGGCAAAACCACTGAATATCGGCTGTGAAATTTTAGCGGCCAAAGTGGTTGTGGTGCTGTCGCCTCCTGCTTGCGAGAAAGACGAACTGTTGTCAACATTACTGTTGCGGTCATTATATCCGCCGGTCAATGCGATGCTGGGGCGATATCCCGATTTTGCAATGGCGACGTTTTCATCAACACTGCGCAGATAAGCGCGTTGAGATTGTAACGTCGGATTGGTGTTGTACGTCTGACTCAGAGCTTCGAAAAGACTTTGAGCTTTTGATGGGGTTGCAAAAGTCAATGCTGTGGCCATCATCAAACCGGCCGCGAATTTTCCGTTCATCTTTTTCACCATGTGTTTATAAAAGTCAAAATTTATCGCAATTATATTAAGATGTTGCCAAATTTACAAGGATATTTATTAAAAAACTGATAATCGTTTTGCTGAAAATGATAAAAAAGGATTATATTATTAACCATATTTCAAACAATTGCCGCTAACGTTGAGGATAACTTAGTATTTTATCCTATAGGAGTATGTGAAAGTGAAGAAGAATTCTGCCATCATTAGTGATATTGACCGCGCCCGCTTAAAGCTGTCCATAGAGCATTACATCAAGTACTTTATCGGAAAGCGAACCTGCGAATTGACTAAAGAAGAGGCGCTCGAAGCCATTTCTCTTGCCGTGCGTGAATTCGCAATGGATAAAATGTATGAAACAATAGCCCGCTATAATAAATGTGGTTCCAAACGCATTTATTATTTATCAATCGAATATTTGATCGGTCGTTCGTTGGAAAACAATCTTCACAATTTGGGTTTGTTTGATATTTTGAAAGACATCAAAATTGATGATTTCCCGGACTTCAGTTTGCAGGAAATTTTTGATACAGAATATGATCCGGCTCTCGGTAACGGCGGCTTAGGACGTTTGGCGGCATGCTATCTCGATTCTATGGCTTCTTTGGGGCTCCCAGGATTCGGTTATGGCATTAACTATCAGTTCGGTTTATTTAAACAAAAATTTGAAAACGGTTATCAGGTTGAGCAGGCGGACAGCTGGCAGGGTGGTGATTCTCCTTGGCAGTTCGCTCGTCCGGACCGAATTGTGAAGATCCCGATTTACGGAGACGTGGAAACCTTGGATAATCCTGACGGACAAAAAAGTTTTATTTGGATGAATACCAAGACTCTTTATGGCGTTCCGTTCGATTTCCCGATTGTCGGTTATGATGGCAAATCAGTCAACTATTTACGCTTGTTCTCAGCCAAAACCGATGATGAGTTGGATATTAACATCTTTAACGAGGGCGGCTATATTGAGGCCATGAAAGAGAAAATCGAAACGGAGACGATTTCTAAGGTCTTGTATCCGTCAGATGCTGTCGAAATCGGTAAGGAACTGCGCCTCAAGCAACAATATTTCTTCGTTTCTTGCGCAATTCAGGATATCTTCCGTCGTTTCTTGGAAAAGAATAATGACTTCAAGGAACTTCCGAATGAAGTTTGTATTCAGTTGAACGATACGCATCCGGCTATCGCTATTCCCGAAATGATGAGAGTTTTGGTCGATATCCACGGACAGGAATGGGATGCCGCTTGGGACATCACAACCAAAGTCTTTGCTTATACCAACCATACGTTATTGCCAGAGGCTTTGGAAACTTGGCCGGCTCGTATTCTCGGTCGCATGTTGCCGCGTCACTTACAGATTATCTACGAAATCAACCGCCGCTTTATGGATTTTGCTCGCAGCCGCTTTGGCGAAGATCGAGCCAAATTGGATAAAGTTGCCATTGTTTTCGGTGAGGGCGACAGCCAGATTATTCGCATGGCTAACTTGTCAATTGTC
Source organism: uncultured Alphaproteobacteria bacterium (assembly GCA_949542085.1). Lineage (GTDB taxonomy): Bacteria > Pseudomonadota > Alphaproteobacteria > RF32 > CAG-239 > CAZU01. The sequence goes on along the minus strand of CATGXW010000055.1, from coordinate 1,310 downwards.
GGCTCTTTCTCTGTCAACGGTGTGGCACAAATCCACTCTGAATTGATTAAAACATCTCTGGTGCCGGAGTTCTTTGAACTTTGGCCGGAAAAATTCACCAACGTGACCAACGGTATTACGCCTCGTCGTTGGTTGTTGCATGCCAACACTGCGCTGTCCAGCCTGATTTCTTCTAAAATCGGCAAAGGTTGGATTACTGATTTGACAGAGCTTAAGGGGTTGGAAGATTATGTTAAAGATAAGAAATTCCTGAAAGAGTTCAGCTCAATCAAGGTAACCAATAAAGAACGCTTGGCTCAGATTATCTTTAAAACGACAGGAGTGATGGTTAATCCGAAGAGTATGTTTATTGTCCATGCAAAACGCATTCACGAATATAAGCGTCAGTTGATGACGATTCTTCAGGTGATTGGCGACTATTTGGATATTATCAAAGACAATGTCAAACCGGCAACGCCGAAGACATATATCTTTGCCGGTAAGGCCGCTCCGTCATACAACTTCGCCAAGTTAATCATCAAATTGATTAATAACGTTGCGGATGTTGTTAATAATGATCCTCGCGTCAACGAAATGTTGAAAGTTGTCTTTATTCCGGATTACAAAGTTTCTTTGGCTGAAGTTTTGATACCGGCGGCTGATGTTAGTGTTCAGTCTTCAACAGCTGGTTTTGAAGCCAGCGGTACCGGCAATATGAAATTTGCTTTGAACGGAGCTTTGACAATCGGAACTCTTGACGGTGCAAATATTGAAATTCGCGAAGAAGTCGGCGCTGAAAACTTCTATCTGTTCGGCTTGACCGAAAAAGAAATTCAAGAACGCCGCAGTTCTTACAATCCTCGTGAAATTTATGAAAACAACGTTTACGTCAAACGTATTTTGAACGCGGTTAATTCCAGCATGTTCTGCGAAAAAGATTATGTCTTGTTGTTCAAACCCATTTTTGAAGAACTTGTCAATCGTGATTACTTCTTTGTTTTGGCTGATTTACAAGCCTTCGATCAAAAGATGGAAGAGGTTGAGAAAGACTTCCTTAACAAAGATGTTTGGGCAAAGAAAGCATTGCTTAACGTTGCCCGTATTGGCAAGTTTACGTCAGACAGGGCCGTCATGGAATACGCCAAAAACATCTGGCATATAAAAGCCTGCTAGAAAAAAGCCCCTCAAACGAGGGGCTTTTTTTTATTTTATTCCCTCCGACGATGTTTCGCGAGGGAATTTTTTGTCACCTGTGTGCGACACATAGTTGACTAATACTGATTTATGTGCTATAGTGAGGAGAGTTCCGGAACGATAGCATATAGAGGTGC
>CATGXW010000054.1 GCA_949542085.1 uncultured Alphaproteobacteria bacterium | reverse complement strand
AAAAACACCTATAGAAGAACAATTTAAACGTAATATATGGATGTTTGAAAATCTAAGCAATCATCTTTGTACTCAAGATGAAAAAGAACTATTTTTAAAACAAGTTTATAAACGCTTCTCAACGCCAAATTTAAAAAAAGACGAGACAAAAAAGATAAATGCAAATTCTAAAGAATTTTATTTAGATAAAATATATAATTTATCTAACCAAAATGCTTTCAAAAATAGAAGATTAATTTTTAAGTCATTGTATAAATCAGCATTTATAGACAGTTTTTGTGAATCTATAGGATATGTAGAAAAGCTAAGAAGAGGAATATCCTTTTCTACTCCACTAAAAACAAATCAGGATAGCATAATGATAGCAATATCAAAATTAACCACAACAGGAGGAGGTGTTTATTATGAGATTAAAGATATTATAGAAATGTATTCTGATAAAAAAATATATTTATTGTTTACGGATCTAGAAATAAAAGAAGACATAAATAAAGATGTTTTAGCAGAATTATCAATATACAAAAATTTAAACTTTATTTACGGTAAAAAGAATTCCGAAGATAAAATTAAAACGCTTTTTAATAGAGTTATAGATATTGCTCCTGAAAAAATATATTATTATTGCGGTCATAATAATGTATTTTTGAATGCGCTAATTCAGTCGGATATTTCAAAAAATATTTGTGTATTTTCTTTTGACCATGGTTTTTCTTTGGGGTTAGATAATTCAAACTATGATTGCTATGTAACAAAAAGACCATCTGATTATGAAATGTTGAAAAAAAACTATGACAAAAAAGTAATCTATATACCCTGCTGGAATAAAGATAAAAAAACTAAAAATTTAAATTATATTCCGTTCAAAAGACATGAAGCTTTAATTACAGCATGTGCCGCTGCAAGATTTTATAAATTACAAGGTGAAGAGAATGAGAACTATATAGACTTTGTTCTAACATTATTAAGCAAAACACAAGGGAAACATATTCATATAGGTCCTATAAATGATGATATATTGAATGATATCTACACACAAATGAAAGAGAAAAAAATAGCTCAAGAAAAATTTGTTTACATCCCTTGGTCAAAAAACATAATAGAAACATTATATGAAAATTGTGTAGATATCTTTATTGAACCATTTCCGACGGTATCTTATAAAATTACTTTAGATGTTTTATCCGGTGGAATCCCAATAATATCTAAAGACAGCCATTTGAGAATGCAATGCGCAGACTTTTTTTATCCTAAAAATTTAACATGGAACAACAAAGAAGATTTTATTGATAAGCTATGTAACTTATCTGTAAATGATCTAAATTTGCATTCTCAACTTTCCAGAAAATATTTCCAAAAAAATCATGAACTGGAATTATTAAGAGAATATTTTATTCAAGAAAAAGAATTTAAAATGCCTCAAAAAACAAAATGTGTAGACAATATTGTGCTTGATATTAATTTGATAGAAGATTTTTTAGTAGATAGAGCTGTTCGTACCAATAATTTCAAAGCTACATTTTTAGAAAAAGTTTTTTCAGTAAAAAATAATCGGGATGCCGATAAGTGTCATAAAATTGTATATATTTTAGGTGTGAAAATAAAAATTAGGAACAAAAAAACAACTATATAGATAATTTCAAAAATAAATAAAAATCAAATTAATTCTATTAATTGTCATAATTGCGGGCGGGGAGATAAAACCCTTATGTTTAGTACATTTGAAAAGCTGAAAATGAGGTGGAAGCTGGAAGCGAAATTTGTAAAGAAAGTAAAAATTGGCCATATCCGTTACGTCAAACTGTTAGATATTACAATATTAAAATATATAAAGGATAAACGATGATTAAATTTTTAGATTTGCATAAAATAAACAAAAGATTTCGCGGGGAGATTGACGCTCATTTTAAGACGATTTTAGATTCTGGCTGGTATCTGCAAGGGGCGCAAAACGAGGCGTTTTCACAAAACTTTGCAACCTTTTGCGGGACAAAATATGCGCTGGGCGTAGCTAACGGATTAGATGCTATCAACTTAATTATCAAAGGATATGGTTTTGGGGCAGGGGACGAGATTATCGTTCCGGCCAATACCTTTATCGCAACGATTTTAGCTGTTTCTGAAAACGGATGCACGCCGGTTTTGGTCGAACCTGATATCAACACTTATTGCCTTAATCCGGATTTGATTGAAGAAAAAATTACCCCGAAAACAAAGGCTATCATGGTAGTTCATTTGTATGGACAGGCAACGCCGATGGAAAAAATTTGGGCGCTGGCTAAAAAATATAATCTTAAAATTATTGAAGATGCGGCACAGGAACATGGTGCGCTTTATCAAGGACATAAGGTCGGAAATTTAGGTGATGCTGCAGCTTTTTCCTTTTATCCGGGAAAAAACTTGGGAGCCTTGGGTGATGCCGGCGGTGTAACAACGAATGATACCGCTTTGTATGAAAAAGTTAAAGCCTTGGCGAATTATGGTTCTGATCGCAAATATCATCATATCTACAAAGGAGTCAATTCGCGAATGGATGAGTTGCAAGCGGCGGTGCTGGATGTAAAATTGCCGCATTTGGATGCCGATAACGAACGCCGCCGTGAAATCGCCGGCTATTATCGGGATAATATAAAAAATCCAAACATCATTCTGCCTCAAACCTATGATGAACAATCGCACGTTTGGCATGTGTTTGTCATCAGAACGCCCAGACGTGAGGAATTGCAAAAATATCTGGAGGACAACGGAATTCAAACCAATATTCACTATCCCACACCGCCGCATAAACAGGGTGCTTATCGGGAATGGGAAAAATTGTCTTTTCCGGTAAGTGAAAAAATACATCAGGAAGTTTTGTCTTTGCCGATTTCTCCGGTGCTGAGTGCGGACGAAGTCAAAAAAGTCGTCGAGGTTATAAATGAGTGGAAATAATCAACCTCTAGTATCCGTCATTATTCCTGCGTATAATCATGAAAAATATATTCAAGAAACCATAGATTCTATACTTGAGCAAACTTATCAAAATATAGAACTCTTAATTATTGATGACGGTTCAACAGATGGCACTTTTAAAATAATGCTTGAAAAGCAATCACTGTGTGAAAAAAGGTTTGTTAACGTTAAAATGTTGAGACAAGAAAACTCAGGAACATGTGCAACATTAAACCGTCTTTTAGAATTGGCTGCCGGTGAATTTATTTATTTGATTGCTTCTGATGATGTGGCAAAAGCGGAAGCCATTGAAAAAGAAGCGTCTTTTTTAATTAATCATCCTAATTATGTGTTGGTTGTTGGCGATAATGAAATCATTGATGGTAAGTCTCAAAGGATTGGTTGGGATAAAGACCAAACGCCTGTAGCGTTGGAAAAAGCTCCGTATAAAACGTTTCGTACCCTATTGGAGAGAGGGTGCGAATTCGGATCTTTGACTTCTGATGAATTCGGAAGCTATGGAAGACTGGTACAAAATAACCATGTTCCAAACGGCTATATGTTTCGGGCGCAAACAATACGCCATATCGGCGGATTTACCAAAGAAGCTCCCTTGGAAGATTACTATCTGATGCTACAATTGGCAAAGAATGGTAAAATGAAGTTTCTGGAAGATATTTTATTTTCTTATAGATGGCATGGCGGTAATACTATCAAACGCAAAGAATATATGAAAAAAATTGCATATCAGACAAACTTGTATGAATATCAGCTTGTCAATTGTCCCGGTTATGAATATTGGAAAGAAATCTATGATAAAAACAATACCAAAATAAAATTTAAAATCGGCAAATTTATTAAGTATTATAAAATCAAAGATTATCGGAAAAAACAAAAAATTTTAGAAATATGCGGACACAAGTTTGTCTTAAAAAGCAAAAATCTCTTTTAAGAAAAAGCCCCGTGTTTGCGGGGCTTTTCTGTGATTAGAATTGTTCTTGCAATTCGAAGAAATAAGCTTGCGGATGGTCGCAAACGGGGCATTTTTCCGGGGCTTTCGGACTTTCAACACGGCAACCGCAGTTTGCGCATTCCCAGATAACATTGGTCGGGCGTTCAAAGATTTTACCTTCGCACAAAGAATCAAGAAGCTTTTGATATCTTTCTTCGTGACCTTTTTCAATTTTGCCGACAGCTTCAAACAAGAAAGCGATTTTTTCAAAACCTTCTTCACGGGCTTCTTTAGCCATACGGGCATACATATCTGTCCATTCATAATTCTCGCCGGCAGCAGCATCACGTAGGTTGTCGATAGTGGAGGGAACTTCGCCGTTATGCAGAAGTTTGAACCACATTTTAGCATGTTCTTTTTCATTGTTTGCTGTTTGTTCAAATTTTTCGGCAATGATGTTATAGCCTTCTTTTTTGGCTTTGGAAGCATAGTACGTATATTTGTTGCGGGCTTGTGATTCGCCGGCAAAAGCGTCCATTAAGTTTTTTTCTGTTTTAGAGCCTTTAAGTTCCATATATTTTCTCCGTTAAAGTTAAGTTAGTGGTTATCTCTGCAGTCAGGGCAGATACCGTGAAATGAAATGTCGTATGATTCGATAATCAGTCCTTTTTGTTCAGCCGGTTTAGTGTTTAATTCCGGCACAATATCATACGGCATGTCAAAAATTTTACCGCACTTGGTGCAAATAAAATGAAAGTGTTTGTGGGTATTATGGTCAAAATGAGCCATATTATCCAGTCCGTTGATTTTTTTGATGTCCCCGCTTTCCACCAGTTGGTTCAGGTTGCGATAAACCGTCGCCAGACTGATATTTGGATTATGCTCCTTTGCTTTGGCATACACAAAATCCGCGGTCGGGTGGACCACGTTTTCCTGCAAGGTCTTCAAAACCAGATCTCGTTGTTTGGAATATTTCAAAATGCGCCCCAAAATTAATAATGATTATCATTATTGTTAATATCTTCTTTTTTTGTTGTCAACAGCAAATGTCAGTACTATCTATAAGAAAAAATAATGAAGGAGAGTAAAATGAACGCAATTGAAATCAAAAAAGATATTTTCTGGACCGGGGTGAAAGACTGGAACATCAAGGAGTTCCACGGCTACTCCACACCGCATGGCACCACATATAACGCCTATTTGATTATGGATGAAAAAATCACATTGGTTGATGGTGTCAAACACTATCTGTCACATGAAAATATTGCGCGAATTCAAAGTATTGTTGATTTTTCAAAAATCAGCTATATTGTCGTTAATCATGTTGAAATGGATCACTCCGGCAATATTCCCGAGCTGATGAAATTGGCTCCCCAAGCTAAAATCATCACTAACAATGCCGGAAAATTAGCGCTTGAGGCTCATTTCGACACAACCGGTTGGCAGTACGAAATCGTCAAAACCGGAGATTCCGTTTCTATCGGTAAACGGACGCTCGCTTTCATGACCACGCCGATGTTGCATTGGCCGGATTCTATGATGACTTATGTTCCGGAAGAAAAGTTACTTCTGTCAAATGACGGTTTTGGGCAACACTACGCTTCGGATGCGCTTTTTGTAAAAGATGCGCCGTTTGATTCCGTCATGGAACACGCCAAGAGCTATTATGCCAATATTTTGTTTCCTTTCGGTTCTCAGGCGGAAAAGGCCTTGAACACGGCCGGTGACTTGGGATTGGATATTGAAACAATCGCCCCGTCACATGGTTTGATTTGGGATGGTAAAAAAGAGGTGGACGCCATCTTGAACAATTATTGCAAATGGGCTTGCGGCGGTAATGAAGGAAAAGCCGTTATTGTCTATGATTCAATGTGGGGAGCCACGGCAACCATGGCGGATGTGGCCATGGCTGTGTTTCAGGATGCCGGAATTCCTGTTGTCAAACATTGTCTGGCGGTTAAAGATGTTTCTGAAATCATGCCTGATTTCTTGGATGCCAAATACGTGGTTATCGGCAACCCGACATTAAACAATCAATTGTTTCCTCGTGTTGCCGCCTTTGTTACCTATATGCGCGGCTTGGCGCCGAAAAACAAAACGGCTTTGGCGTTTGGTTCTTATGGTTGGAAACCCGGAGTTGTCAAACAAATACAAGCAGTTTATGAAGAACTGGGATGGCAGACAATTGAGCCGTTTGAAGAAAAATATACCCCAAAATCGGATGTTTTGGAAAAATTCAGGCAGCGTGTCGAAGAGCTTATCAAACTCTAAAGAAAAGAACCTCGGTTATCCGAGGTTTTTTCTTGTAAAAAAATAGTGAATTTTTTCATCATCTTATTGACTCTGCCCGATAAAGT
>CATGXW010000053.1 GCA_949542085.1 uncultured Alphaproteobacteria bacterium | reverse complement strand
AGCAACAAAATATCCGGTTCTCCGGCCAAAGCTCTGGCAAGGGCTGCCTTTCGACGTTCACCGCCGGAAGCGGTTGCGGGGTTTTGCGCCTCGACAATGCCGAACTGCTCAATCAGCATGTCAGCCAAATAACCGACTTCGTGCTCTTCTTTTGAAAAACCGTCAAGCACCACGTCTCTCAAGGTTGCAAAACCTGATAAATCGGGATCTTGCGGCATGTAGGATATTTTTGTCCCCGGCTGAATAAAGATATCACCGTTATCCGGTTCGATCTCGCCGGCAATAACTTTAAGAAGGGTGGATTTGCCGGAGCCGTTGCGCCCGACCAGAGAGATTTTGTCTCCTTTATTAATATAGAGTTCGACATCTCGGAACAATTGATTGGTTCCAAAGGCGAGGGCGGCGGATTTTATGGCATAGATAGGAGGTTCTTGCATCGTTGACTATTTTTCAATCAGACATTCGCCTTCAAGCTGCCACTCCAAACCTTTCGCGGCCCACAGGAAAAAGTCATTGATTTTGTCTTCTTTGATGCCGGCGTTGATACCGACGGCATAAATGGTTTTCATTTCCTCATCGCTGATTTCATGATCGGCAATCGCCAACATGATCATTTCTCGCAAGATAAAGCGGCGCAAGCAGACACTGCCGATTTTTTTGATTTCTTTAGCCAGTTCATCGGTACTTTTCGGAGACGAAACTTTGCGAAATTCCGTGGCGGACATTCCGATTTCTTCGGCCTGATGCTTCAAATAAGATTTGTGTTCGTCAGAAAGACTGTTTTTGCCTCCCAAAACACATAGCAGGGCGCGCATATACGTTGTTTTTTCTTCATCTGAAAGTTCTTTTTTGAACGCACTCATTTCAGAAATCCTTTAAGCTGTTAGTATTAATGATTGTTATATAGCGGAATAATTAAATAATTGCAAATTTTTTTCAGTTCCAAAGACTCGGTCGTTACACCCTTTGTCTTTTTGTAACTCAAGTTCCGAATAACTAATAATCCTTCATTAATAAATTAATAAGATATTGTGCCTATAGTGAACACAAATAAAAATGAAAAAAAAGACTTGATTATTAAAAAAATATATATTATAAAATGGACAAAATTGCAAAAATAAACAAAACACCCTTGGAGACTATGATGAAAAAAACATTACTTGCCGCAACTTCTGCAATGGTTTTGGCTGTGTCTGCCGTTTCTTCCGCTTATGCTAAGGACGGTTTTTATTTGGCTGTACGTGGTGGAAACACGAACTTTAACTTGAACAACAAAAAAGATGCTTCCACAGATAGTGCCCGTGAAGATTATGGTGACACTTGGCATGTTGCCGGTGCGCTGGGTTACAAATACAAATATTTTCGTTTGGAAGGTGAATACACTTTCCGTAACAATATTGATGACAATTATGAAAATATTGTTAGCGGAAGTGTAACATCTGTTCGTAATGTTAAGTTGGATGCCGACACGATTCTGGCTAATGCTTATCTGGACCTCATGCCCAATTATTGGATTAGCCCCTATATCGCCGGTGGTATCGGTTTGAGCCGTTTGAAGTTAGAAAGTCATGTTATTGACGCGGTTGGACCGGGAACTTCTGAAAAAGACACGACATTCACTTGGATGTTGGGCGCTGGTTTGTCTCTCCGTTTGAACCGCTGTCTGAACCTTGATGCCGGTTATCGTTATGTTGATATGGGCGAACTTGGCCATGCTGAATTCACGCTGCATGAGGTTTATGGCGGTTTGCGCTTCACATTCTAAGGCAAAAGCGATTGAAAAAAAGCCCCGTATTTTTACGGGGCTTTTTTTCCGAGTCGCATGTCTTTCGCTTGTTGTGTTATCAATTTGTTTTTCCATGATTATTTAAAATAGGTGCGGGCGGAATCAAAAAAACTGTTGATAACTTGAAAAAAATATGATATGGTTAATTTACGTCGTCAGTAAGAGGACGTGTTTATTAATCCACAGTATTTGGAGAACGATCATGTCAGATATTTCCTTAACAGCTAGTATGCGTACAAACTTGTTGGCTTTGCAGAATACTCAAAGCTTGGTTGACCGTACCCAAGAACGTTTGTCAACAGGTTTGAAAGTTAACTCCGCTCTTGATAATGCTTCCAGCTATTATGCAGCCCGTTCATTGAATAACCGCGCCAGCGACTTGAGCTCTTTGCTCGACAGCATGGGTCAGGGTATTCAAACCATTAAAGCTGCTTCAGAGGGTGTTGAAGCCATCACCGATTTCGTTGAACAGGCAAAAGCTATTGCAAACTCTGCCCGTGACACCACCGATGATGCTTCTCGTGCGAAATATATGGAACAATTCAATGAAATCTTAGACCAGATTGATACTTTGGCTAAAGATTCTTCTTACAAAGGTATTAACCTCCTGAACAAAGAAACTTTGACAGTTACTTTTAATGAAACCATTAAAAATCCGTCTAAAGTTGAAATTCAGGGTGTTGACTCTTCTTCTGCCGGCTTGGGCTTGAAACCGGTTGCTGAATGGACAAGTTCTGCTCACGAGGTTAAAGATGAAACAGAAGCTGCTAAAGTTTTAGATTCAGAAGCTATGGAAAACATCAAAGAGGGGACAACATTAAGCAAAGCTGAAAAAGAAGCTATTGTTAAAGAATTGGTTGGTGGAGATCTTAAATCAGTTACTTTGTCAGGGCTCAAAGGTGCAGATGGAACAACGGATATTACATATAATTTCGAAGATGATAATTATCCGAAAGCCAAAGCGTTTGATCCGACAGCTATAGAAGCTTGGTTAAAAAAGAATATTGATAGCGGAATTAAAGCAAAGGCTGATGGCTCAGGGTTTGAGTATGCTAATGGTAATCTCGTTAGTGCCAGTGATATTACTAAGGCGGAAACAGAGTTGAAATCTATGATCGATGCCGCAATTAGCAAGAGCTCTGAATATGAAACTGCTGAAAAGTCAAAATTACAAGAAAAACAAAGTGAAGCTGTTATTGCTGAAGCTAAGCAAGTTATGGCTAACAAAGGTATCTCTGATACTCTGGAAACAGTTTCTACTGCCATCAACACTTTGCGTGACTATGCTTCCGCATTTGGTAACTACAACACAATCGTTCAAACCAGACAGGAATTCACCAAGAACCTGATCAACGTTTTGACCGAAGGTGCAGACAACTTGACATTGGCCGATATGAACGAAGAATCAGCAAACATGCTGGCTCTGCAGACCAGACAGCAACTGGGTGTCAACTCCTTGAGTTTGGCTTCTCAGGCAGCACAATCTGTTTTGGCTCTGTTCTAATAAGACCAATCACAAAACAACGGGGGAGGCGCTTCGCCTCCCTTTTTTTGTTGTTGCCGCAGGTTGCTCTTCCTCTCATTTGCTTTTAGAGATGTTTGACAGCGTCGGTTGTATAGCGGCCAAGTCACAAATCCCTGATTCGGAGTTATTTCCCCCTTGACCTGAGCGCTTTAAGGCTTATAATAAAACAGAATTATGCATAACAAGGAGATAGAATATGCCCTTAAAAATTGAACTCAAACCCCATGAAAGTATTATCATCGGAGAGTCACTCATCACCAATGACGGTGAACGCACCCGCTTTTATATTGAAGGCAATGTGCCGATTTTGCGTGAAAAGTTTATCTTGCGTGAAAAAGAGGCGAACACCCCTTGCAAGCGTATTTATTTCATTGTTCAGCAAATGTACTTGTCCCGAGGAGATGCGCAGTTGCAGAATATGTATCTGGAGCACGTGCGTGATTTGCAAAAAGCGGCGCCCAGTCTGATACCGTTTATTGCGCCGATTACCGAAAACATTATTGACGCGGATTATTACAGCGCCATCAAAAACGCTGATAAATTGATTCAAAAAGAAGACGAGTTGTTTGGAGATGCGCTCAAGCCCTCATTAGGAGAATAATTTCCGCCGCCATTTTAATCCCCGCCGAATGCGGGGATTTTTGCTGTTCAGATGTTTTTTTCTCTGTCAGAAAGGCTCAGCCGCTTAACCGTCGCACTGCGCCGTTTGGCTGTTTCTTTCGGCAGCTCGCCTCTCCAGTCTGTAAAACGAGGGCTCTCCGCCGACACTTAAGTCGTGCCCCGCCCGCTGGGTGCGTCCCCTCCCTCTGCAAATGAGGACTCTCCGCCGGCACTTAAGTCGTGCCCGTCGCGCTGCGACCAAAAGAGGACTCTCCACAGCCGCTTAACCGTTAGCTCGCTCCCTCCTTCTGCAAAAGAGGCCCCTCCACCGGTACTTAACTATCGCCCCCACCCGCCGGGTGGTGTTGATAAGTGAAGATAGGTGTTTGCCAAAAGGGATTTTTGGGTTAAAAAATAAACAAATGGGGAAAATGAGCTTTCGGGGGAGAGCTCTGTTTGAATTGGGGAAAACAGTGAATAGTTTTTTGCAATCGCTGAAAAGTTTGTCGCCGGGGCGTTTGGCTTCGATTGCGGCGATTATCATTTTTTTGTTCAGTTTTTTCATCTATATCGGTATGAAAGTCGGTTCGGAGGAGTACGCCGTACTCTATACGGACTTGGAGCTTGAGGACGCCAAGCAGATTGTCGCGCGCTTGGAGGGTGGCGGTGTGTCTTATCGTTTGGGCAATAACGGCACGGAAATTCAGGTTCCGGTGGATCAGGTTAACCGTTTGCGTGTTGATACCGCGGAGCTGGCGCTGACATCAGCCGGCTCTAATGTCGGATATGAGGTTTTTGACAATACCGATGCTTTAGGCTCGACCAATTTTGTGCAAAATGTAAATTTGATTCGGGCTCTTGAGGGGGAACTGGCGCGCACGATTCGTTCGGTGGACGGCATTCGTTCGGCTCGGGTTCACTTGGTGATGCCCAAGCGTGAGATGTTTTCCCGTGAAGAGCAGAAGCCGACGGCCTCTGTTGTCATTAAAACAACTAAAGGCAAGCTGAGTCCGCAGAATATCCAGTCTATTCAGAAGTTGATTGCGGCGTCCGTTCCTAAGCTTGAAGTTAAAAACGTGGCGATTGTTGACAATGCCGGTAATTTGCTGACCAATAATTTTGATGATGAGGAAGCCATTGCCAACGCGGTTAATGCCAATAACGAGTTGATGCGTTTGGAGCAGGAACGTAAAATTGCCGCTAGTGTTCAGAATTTGTTGGAAAAAACGGTTGGTGCCGGTCGAGCTCAGGCTCAGGTCAATATCGAAATGGATTTTGATCAGGTTGTGACGAATGAGGAAATTTATGACCCGAGCAGTCAGGTCGTTCGTTCTCAGGCAACCATCAGCGAAGACAGTACCTCCGGCCAGAACGAGCGTCCGGTTACTGTGGCTCAAAACATTCCCAACGGAGATGATGTCTTTAATAATTCCGGCGCTTACAGTCAAAATTCCAAAACGGAAGAAACCATTAATTATGAGATTTCCAAGGTTGTTCGCAACAAGGTGAAAAATGCCGGAACAATCAAGCGTTTGACGGTGGCTGTTATGGTCGATGGCGTGTATGAAAAAGATGCTGAGGGGAATGAAGTCTATCGTCCGCGCACGGCAGAAGAAATGGATAAGATTTCAGCTTTGGTCAAATCGGCGGTGGGATACAACGCCGACCGTGGTGATATGGTTGAGGTTGAAAATCTGCGTTTTGCCAATATGTCTGCTGATGATGAAGATGCTGCCGAAATGTTGTACATGGGCTTTACCAAGGCGGAACTGATGCGTATTGGCGAAGGTTTGGGCGTGGCTCTGGTGGCGATATTGGTTATTCTGCTGGTTATTCGTCCTTTGGTTACCAATGCGTTTGAAAGCGGAACCGCCGCAAACGGTGATAAATTGCTGACCGGTAGTGCCGATGATGACAATTTGTTGTTGTCTAACTTCCTGAGTGAGGAAGACGGTGAGGAGCTTGTCAATCTGAACAAAATTGATGGACGGGTGAAAGTGTCTTCTTTGAAGAAGCTCAACAGCATTGTTGAGAAAAATCCGGATGCCGCCGTCAATATCGTCCGCAGCTGGCTGTATAATAACGACAATTAGGATAACAGGTCATGAAGCAAAATGTAATTGACGATTTTAATCTTCTTTCCGGACAGCAAAAAGCCGCTATTTTGATGCTTTCTCTGGACGAGGAGCGTTCATCTCAGTTGTTTGCCCTGATGGATGATGAAGAAATCAAAGAGTTGTCCGTCATTATGGCTAGTTTAGGGAAAATCAACTCTACAGTGGTTGAGCAGCTTCTTCAGGAGTTTTCGGAAAAGATTTCCAATACCGGTACGCTTATCGGAACCTAT
>CATGXW010000052.1 GCA_949542085.1 uncultured Alphaproteobacteria bacterium | reverse complement strand
GCTGCGTGTGCCGTTAGCCGCCTCCATAACAATTGGCAACAGGTTTTGCGGATTGTCTTCCAGTCCGCGGACATCTCCGTCTTCATCGTAGCCGACGGCGTTAAAATAGCGGAGCGATACGAATTTAATATCTTTGAGCTGATCATACCATTCAAAATATTTTTCCATATCATATTTTGTGAAGCCGTAAAAACTGATGGGATTAAGCGGATGGTTTTCATCGACCGGCAAATAAAGCGGTGAACCGTAAACGGCGGCGGAAGATGAAAAAACCAATTTTTTGACATTATGTTCGCACATTGAATTCAAAACATTAATGGTTCCGCAAATGTTGTTCTGGGCATAAAGTTCGGGTTTTTCCATCGATTCTCCGACAGCTTTTTTTGCTGCCAGCAAGATAACGGCGTCAACATCTTGCGCCATGGCGGTGTCAAGTTTTTCTTTTTGCAGGATGTCACCGATAATATAATTGGCCTTATCAAAAAAGTTTATTTTTTTTCCGGTGGAAAGGTTGTCAAAAACACTGACCTTAAAATTATTTTTCAATAGATTTTTAACAACATGGCTTCCGATATAGCCACCGATGACCAGAACGTGCATGAAAAACTCCTTTTGTAAAAAACTTTCAAAATAATATAAAAAAAGTATTGACGTGTCCAATTAAATATATTATTTATGCATTCATCTTGTGGGGGTATGGCGGAACTGGTAGACGCGCTAGACTCAAAATCTTGTGGCCTCAGGCCGTGTCAGTTCGAGTCTGACTACCCCTACCAAGTCAAAATCCTGAACATAAAGTTCAGGATTTTTTTATTATCGCTACTATGCTGAGATGTTTTTCAAATTGCAAGGGAATGATAAATGCGGAGTGTTGAGCTGTATCGTCAGGCTCGTTATGAGGAAGCAGAGCTTTTGGCACGCGGGGAATTGGCTGTTGATTCTGACAATCATGACGCCTTGCAGATTTTGGGAAACATCCGGTTTATCCGTGGAGATTTTTTTGCGGCGTTAAATTTTTATCGCCGAGTTTTGTCGGTGAGGAAGGATCGGGCTGATATCTTCAATGTTGCCAATACTTTTTTTCAGCTGAAAAAATATCGTCAGTCGATGGTGTGGGCAAAAAAAGCCGTGGCTTTTGACGATGCTTTTTTTGACGCGTGGGTTTTGCTGGGACAAAGCCAAATGGCTTTGATAAAAATGCGGAGGCGGCTGATAGTTTGAAAAAAGCATGCCTGTTGAATGGTGATGATTTTTGGGCGCGCAGTTATCTGGGGCAGGCTCTGCAAAAAAACGGAGAATATGAAACGGCGCTGCAGGAAACTTTGCGCGCGGTGGAATTGAGTGGCGGAGATGATTCTCAACAGATAAACATGGCATATGCCCTATATGAAACCGCATTGGAAAACGGAGCGGATTCGATACAAAAAATATCATCGGAATGGCGGCGGAAATATGGTGAAAATCCGATTGTAAAGTACGCGTTTTCGGCGTTGGATTCCAACGGTGGTTTTGTAAAGTCGGATGGCTCGTATGTGCGTAAAATATTTGATATCTTTGCCGAAGATTTTGAAGAGACTTTGAACTCTCTAAACTATGTTGTTCCTAAGATGATTGCGGAAGAATGCTTGTGTTTTTGTCAGGAAAAAAATCTTGTGAAAGCTGATGTCTTGGATCTGGGGTGCGGGACCGGATTCTGCGGAAAATTTTTGGATTCCCTGCCGTTAAAAATCAATTTGGACGGGGTTGATATTTCTGCGGAAATGTTGAAAAAAGCCGCCGAAAAAAATGTGTATAAAAATCTTTTTTGTGAGGATGTAGAACACTTTTTTTGGGGGGCGGATTCGATGTATGATGCGATTGTAGCCGCTGATGTTTTGACTTATTTCGGGGCTTTGGAAAACGTGTTTTTTCAGGTTGGAAAACATCTGAAAAAAGATGGTGTTTTTATGTTTTCCGTAACACAAAATTCATTAAACAATGATGATTATTTTCTGCATCTTTCGGGGCGTTTTTTGCATGCGGAAAATTACATAAAAAGATTGGTTGAAAGATGTGGTTTTGTCCTGAAAAAACAGCAGTATTGCAAGTTGCGAGATGAGGGTGATGCTGGTGTGTTCGGGTGGATTTTTTATATAGAAAAAAGCTCCTGAATTCAGGAGCTTTTTTAATTCTTTTTCTGCATGAAAAATTACTTGGAAGATTTCTTTGCAGTTGCTTTTTTGCAAGAAGCGGTTGAGCTTTTTTTAGCTGTGGAAGTCTTCTTTGCGGCAGATGTTTTGCAAGAATTGCTTTTGCAGTTTTTGCTGTTCAACTGCTCAACAGCCATAGCCCAAAAATACTCATCTTGACCTTGCGGACAGCCGGCGTTTTGCCAATTGTAGTAAGCTGCTTCTCTGATAGCATTTTCAAGATTTTTAATCATAATTACTAACTCCAAATAAAATTTTATTGGTAAACATTTATTAATATACAATCAAAAATAAATACGTCAATACTAATCATCTGAATTTGTAGATTTTATAAAATATTTTTTTTGCGAGACTTAAAAAGCTTGCATTTAAAATTATAAGAAATTATAGATATTAAAACAGGCTGTGCCCAAAGATATTTAAGTCTAAATTATGGTGTTAATTTCAAGGAAATATTATATGGAAAATTTATTATCGAAAGAAGAAATGGAAGCCGTTATCAACGGTAATCACGGTAATGTTTTTGCAGTGTTGGGAATACACAAAGATAAGGGAAGTAAAGAAGTTTTCATCCGTACTTATCAGCCGCATTCCAAATCTGTGGAAGTCATTGACAACAATAATAAATCCCTTGGTTTTATGACACAATTAGACGAGCGCGGATTCTATCAGATTAATCTCGGCGCTGTTGAAAATTTCTCTTACAAATTTCGTATTGAAAACGATCTCGGCAATGTTTATGAGGCTGAAGATGTGTATCGTTTTCCATCCACTTTAGGCGATATGGATGTTTACCTTTTTGCTGAGGGTAATCACCTTGAAATGTATAAAAAATTAGGTGCTCATCCGATGGAAATGGATGGCGTCAAAGGTGTGGGTTTTGCCGTGTGGGCGCCTAATGCCAAACGTGTCAGCGTTGTTGGCGCGTTCAACAATTGGGATGGTCGTGTCAATGCCATGCGTTGCCATCAGAGCTGTGGCGTGTGGGATATTTTTATTCCGAATATTGGCGAGGGCGAGCTCTATAAATACGAAATCAAAAGCCATGACGACTGCATCTTGGTTAAGGCCGATCCTGTTGCTTTTTATTCTGAAAAACGTCCGAATACGGCATCTGTTGTTTATGATATCAATCACTACAATTGGTCGGATTCCAATTGGATGAATTATCGCGAAGAACACAATTCTTTTGATAAGCCGATGTCGATTTATGAGGTGCATCTGGGATCTTGGCGCCGGAAGGACGGCAACGAGTATTTAACGTATCGCGAATTGGCAGATACATTGGTTCCGTACGTGTCCAACATGGGCTTTACGCATGTTGAATTTTTGCCGTTGACCGAACATCCGTTGGATTGTTCTTGGGGGTATCAGGTTATCGGAATGTTCGCTCCGACCAGCCGTTTCGGCACACCGGATGACTTGCGTTATTTGATTGACAAGTTCCATCAGGCCGGTATTGCCGTTATCATGGATTGGGTGCCGGCACACTTCCCGAAAGACGGTCACGGTTTGAATGAATTTGACGGGACGCATCTTTACGAGCATGCGGATCCTCGTAAAGGAGAGCACACTGATTGGGGAACAAAAATTTACAACTACGGCCGTACCGAAGTGTCAAATTTCTTGTGCGCAAGCGCGGTTTATTGGTTGAAAGAATATCACATCGATGGTCTGCGTGTTGACGCTGTTGCGTCCATGTTGTATCTGGATTATTCCCGCAAAAACGGCGAGTGGATTCCCAACGTTTACGGCGGTAATGAAAATATTGAGGCGATTGCCTTTTTGCGTCGCATGAATGAGCTGGGGTATTCTCAGGTCAAAGGCGCATTCACCGTTGCCGAAGAATCAACCGCGTGGCCGATGGTTTCCCGTCCGACATCAATGGGCGGTTTGGGCTTCGGTTACAAATGGAATATGGGATGGATGAACGACACGTTGCGTTACATTGCGCACGAGCCGATTCATCGCAAATATCACCACGGAATGCTGACTTTCGGATTGTTGTATGCCTTTAATGAAAACTTTATTTTGCCGATTTCGCATGACGAAGTCGTTCATGGCAAAGGCTCTATGTTATCCAAAATGCCGGGTGACGAATGGCAAAAATTTGCAAATCTTCGTGCCTACTATGGGTTTATGTACACGCACCCCGGAAAAAAATTGTTGTTCATGGGCTGTGAGTTTGGTCAGGATTGGGAATGGAATTCTGAAGAAAGCCTGCGTTGGCACTTGCTCGATTTTCCGATGTATAAGGGAATGCAGAATTGCGTCCGTGATTTGAACCTTATGTATAAGGGTAATGCGCCGCTTTATGAACAAGATTTTGACTATCGTGGTTTTGAATGGATTGATCATTCCAATGCCGATGACAGTGTCATTGCGTATATGCGCAAAGGAGCCACCCCCGGCGATTATCTGATTTCCATAACAAACTTTACACCGGTTGTCCGTAATGACTATCGTTTAGGTGTTAATGAGCTTTGCGGTTATCAAGAAATTTTTAACAGTGATGATGTAAACTACTGGGGCAGTGGCGTTAAGAACGAAGGCACGAAATATGCGGAAGAATATGGTTGGAATTGTAAGCCATATTCCGTTCGTTTGACATTGCCGCCATTATCGACAATTGTACTCAAACCTGTAAAATAACGAGGTCCGGAATGCCGAATTTTAAACCATCAAGCGGAACAGACACAGTCTTAGGCTCTAGTTATGATGGAAAAGGCGTGAATTTTGCGCTGTTTTCGGCACATGCGGAAAAAGTTGAACTTTGTCTGTTTGACAAGTATGGCGCTCAAGAAATTGAGCGCTATGCCGTGACTGAAAATGACAATAACATTTGGCATATTTATCTTGAGGGCGTTAAACCGGGGCAGGTCTACGGGTATCGTGTTTACGGTCCTTATGAACCGGAAAAAGGCTTCCGTTTTAACCCCAATAAATTGCTGATAGATCCGTATGGTAAAAAACTGGTCGGCAAGCTGATTTGGAACAAAGCTATTTTCGGTTATGACATTGATAGTCCGGAAAAGGATTTGTCATTCAGCACATTGGATTCCGCCTCCTATGTTCCCAAGTCTGTCGTTGTTGACAATGATTATGATTGGGAGGGAGACACGCCTCCAAATTATCCTTATGAAAAAACGGTTATCTATGAAACCCAGATGCGTGGTTACACGATGTTGCATCCGCAAATTCCGGATTCCAAACGCGGAACGTTTGCCGGCTTTGCGCATTTGTCCGTCATGAGCTATTTGCAATGGTTGGGAGTGACCGCCGTTGAGTTTTTGCCGATACACGCTTTCTTTGGCAACCGTCATAAAAAAGGCTACATTACGGACAATTATTGGGGGTACGAAAGCTTTAGCTTTTTTGCGCCGGAACAGTCGTATTTGTCAGGCAATGAGTTGTCAGAAATTAAAGATATGGTCAAGACGATGCACCGTCATGGTTTGGAGGTCATTTTGGATGTGGTTTACAACCATACCGGTGAGGGGAACCAGCTGGGGCCGACATTGTGCTATCGCGGCATTGACAACTCTTCCTACTACACGCTTAATCCGGAAAATCCTCGCTATTACTATGATTCGACCGGTTGTGGTGCGTCTTTTAATGTGCAAAATCCCTATGTTTTGCGATTGGTCATGGATTCCCTGCGTTATTGGGTGCAGGAAATGCATGTTGACGGTTTCCGTTTTGACTTGGCGCCGACGTTAGCGCGTCAAAAAATGACCTACAAACAAGATAGCGGCTTCTTATATGCGGTGGCGCAGGATCCTGTTCTGAAAAAGGTTAAGATGATTGCCGAACCATGGGATATCGGCTATGGCGGATATCAGGTAGGCGGCTTTTTGCCGGGCTGGGGTGAATGGAATGACAAATACCGTGACACCGTTCGCCGTTTTTGGAAAGGCGATGAGTTTCAAACGCCGGAAATGGCCAGCAGGTTAACCGGTTCCAGCGATGTGTTTAATCATAACAATCGCGATATCTGGACCAGTATTAATTTTGTGACGGCGCATGATGGTTTTAATCTGCGTGATTTGGTGTCTTATAATCAAAAGCATAATTCCGCTAACG
>CATGXW010000051.1 GCA_949542085.1 uncultured Alphaproteobacteria bacterium | reverse complement strand
GTCAACAACACAATGGCGTGTATTAATAGAGTGGGTAATCAAACACAAAATGATAGTCCTCTGTTAAGAAAACTTTATGAACCGATTGCCAAATTTGATGAGAGAAAAGAAGAACGATTTTCTGGAAAAGATCATCGTAAAGTCAAATGGTGGAAAACCTATCTTTATACGACAGGAGCATCTCTTGCTTCAAAAGCCCTTTCTTTTGGAATTTTCAAAGGAAGTGCCGCTCTGTCAAGTGCAACGGGATGGGGAGCGTTATCTTTGTCCGCGAGCGCAGGTGTTGCCGCAGTAGGTCTTTCTGCAACAGGAATGGTGCTGAATTATAGAAATTATAAGAAAGATATGAAAGCTAAAGGCGAAAAAGCATCGTTTGGAGACTTTATTGTCCGCAAACCATATCGTTCTCAGAATATTGCTTCTGCACTTGGTTTTACTGCCGGCGCACTTTTAATTTCCGGACAACCTCATTTTGCAGCTGTTGCCGGTGTCGCGGCTCTTGGTGTTATGGGGTACTCAACGTATAAACAGGCAATAAATTCCGGTGTAAGCAAAAAAGAAGCTGCTTTACAAACATTAAAACGTATGTCGGCAATGGCCGCGGGTGCTGTGACCGGAAGTTGGCTGGGTTCGTTGTTTGGAATGACACCACCAACCCAAACAGAATCAAAAGAACTAGGTCGAATTCCGGGTGAAAAGGGATATACAACTCATGATTACACACCTGATGAACGAGCTTGGGCAGAAGGAAGAAATAGTGATCCCCGATGGAGTGAATTTTTAGAAAGGTATATGGTTGCTAAAGATTTGCAGGATCCGTCTAATCCGAATTTGGTATCATCAGACGCAATGAGTAATTTAAAAGCGACAATTACTCAGGCAATTGGAAATGATACACGGTTTTATACAGATACAGGAAGTGGAGAACTTGTACCTAATACAGAAATGTTAGCATACAAAGCAACACAACTTTTGTATTTAGCTCCTAATCCTGAGGTAACAATACAAACAGGAGAATTTGCAGGACAGTCTATAGGTGACGTTTTAGGATATAATAATCCTGATGGATCGCATGTAAATTATATAGAGGCAATTCAGCAGGCTGTTTCCAATGGAAAAATAGACAATCTGCAAGGGTTTGCTGAAATGTTAAGCAAAACAGAAAATGTTATAGGTGGTCAAATTGATCCGGCAACCAATGACATGGGAAAAATAACTTTATTTGGAACCGGACCGGAAGTTCATCCTGTCCAATCCTATAATGCGAATGCTGATGCAGGATATGATGTCAATCCCCACCAAGCCAGACCGGAACTAATAATTATGTCAAAACCGGAAACTATTCCAGGAGAAAAAATTTGGGGATTAGGTTACTGGGAACCTATTAGAGATTTGGGGCAAAAAGTCCAAAAAACATTAGGCGGATTTGCTGACAAATTGTTCAAAAGAAAGAAAACACAAGGGAAGGTAAATAATCCTGTTCCTCCGCAACCGGCACCTGAGCCGAAGCCGCAACCTGCACCGGCACCGAAGACACAGCCGGCTCAAGATAAAGTCAACGAGATGCTGGATAAAGAATATCAGATTGTTCACGGAAAGAAACCAAGTGAAACCGAAAGAACTCGTTATAAGCTGTTGATTCAGAATGAATGGCGGCAAGAAAAAACACCTCCGTCAGATATGGGAACATATTTGCAGCAGCGTATGGATAAATTTGAAACCATGATTGGTACGGCCAAAGAACCTTTGGCAGAAAGCAATCGGGGTATGAGCGATAAATATAAAGACGATATTAATCAGGCCCGCCAGCGTATGTGGCAACTTCCTCAGGAAGAGAGAGGAACTGCAGATATGACCTTAACAGGATTTCGTCAGCATATGGCAAAATGCTTGTCAAATGACGGACAGTTAAGAGCTGAAGTCAGTGGTCGGAATATTGATCCTAAAAAAGCTCCTGTTATTAATAAACGCAGTGGAGGAAATAATCTGTAGCTTCTAAAGAAAAATCCCCGATAAGCTAGCTGTCGGGGATTTTCTATTGAACCAGCACCCGTCATCAAAACCAAAAAACACCCCGAACGGAGTGTTTTTTTGTTTGGCGTCAGCGGCGGGCTGGAGTAATAAAAACAACCGTTGCTCCGGTTGTTTTTAGCCGACAGGTGACAATTTGTTAGATAACAAAGAGCAAAGCGATATTGTTATCGTTACAAATGGAGTGACCGCAGCGAGTTAGTGAACGGAGAGAACTTACGAGCCAGATCGAACCTTGGTTCGAGTTCCGTCCTAAAAGGTGTCAGATATAAAAATGGCGTCAGCGGCGGGACTCGAACCCACTACCCACAGTTTAGGAAACTGTTGCTCTATCCTGATGAGCTACGCCGACGCAACAAATTTTTTATAGCCGCGCTTTCGTAAAAAAGCAAGTATTTACTTTTTTGCTGCCGCCAGTTTCTCTAAAAATTTGATTTGGATATCGGCAATCTTCAAGACCGAATCAACTTCCACAAATTCACCGGCCGCGTGCATGCCGTCACCCGTTCCCGAATGCATAATGACGGTTGATCCTTTGACGGCAAATTCGCGGGAATCCGTTGCGCCGCCGATATGTTCAAATTCAAGCGGTTTGCCCAAAATCGATTCTGCAAAATGTTTGTAGTCCAGAATATACGGGTTAGTCTCATCCATCACCACCGGTGTACTGGATGACACTATTTTATAGGTGACGCCGTCAACCATGCATTTATCCAGATTCTTTTGCAAGTCTTCAATACTGGAGGTTTCCACTAAACGAAAATCGCACAAGGTTTCACAATATTTACTAATGATGTTCGAAACCTCACCGCCGCAGATTTTGGCAAAATGTACGGTATCAATCCATTTATCAGAGGGATTCGTCCCGTTTTTTGAAAAATAAGGGTAAATTTTGCGGATATTGCTCAAAACGTGAAGCATGTTTTCATTGGCGTCTATTCCGTCCCATGGGGTCGAACCATGAGCTTCCATGCCTTGTGATATGATTTTAACAAAAACCGGATTCTTACACTTGGTAACAATTTTTAAGATATCACCGCCGACATCGTTATCCAAAACGATTTTTGCACTGATTTGCGGATGGGCTTTTAGGAATGCTTCGGTTCCTTTACTGCCTTTTTCCTCGTCTGTAGAAAGAATAACACCAAATTTAAGCGGCAGTTGGTGTTGCAAAACATATTCCATAGAATTCAGAGCCACGGCTGCAAAGGATTTCATATCCAGTGTGCCGCGTCCGAACATTTTTCCGTCTTTAATATAAGGCGAAAACATAGCGTCGTCTGCCGGTACCACATCGACATGTCCCAAAACCAAGGCGTCAAAATCTTCACTGTTGGTGTTTCTAATAAAAATAACCGGAGCTGTTTGTTCATCCGCTCTAAAAATGTCAACAATCGCATTGGTTTGCGAAAATAGGCTTTTTATATAATCAAGGCATTTGTTGATTTCTTCACAATTTCCTGTTTCTGTGCGAAATTTAATCAGGTTTTGCGCCGTTTCTAAAACATCCATAATTTTTTCCTCTTAACTTTATCGTTTTTTACGTTTTATTCACACAATGTAGTCATAATAATCGTCAAGAGAATAACAAAGAATTAAAAAGGTGGAAAAATGCGGATAATTTTTAGTGTGTTGGCGAGCCTTCTTTTTTCAATCAGCCTTGCTTTTGCTCAGGACGGCGCGGATGAGGGAGAAACAGGATTAACGTTGCCGCGTTTTGTTTCTCTGCGTTCCAATCATATTAACGCTCGTTCCGGTCCGGGAGCCCGCTATCCCATAGAATGGGTTTATATGCAAAAATCCGCACCGGTGGAAATTGTTGCCGAATTTGAGTTATGGCGCAAAATTAAAGATTGGCAGGGTTCTGAATCTTGGGTTCACAAATCGATGCTGGCCGGCAAACGCTATGCCAAAGTAACAACCCCCGGCGAAAATAATATTTATGAGAAGTCGGATTATAAATCCAAGGTTATTGCCAAAGTTGAAGATGAGGTTGTTGGTGAGATTATCAAATGTCCGGCAGTGAATGCTTTTTGTCGGATTAAGTTTGGAAACATTGAAGGATGGGTTCCCAAGCAAAATTTATACGGTATTTATGCCAACGAGGTTATTGATTAAGAAAAACCCCTTGCTCCTGTCGGACAAGGGGTTTTTCTTAAAGTAATGTAATGTAGTGGGTCGGAACGATACCTGTCTTTTCGGCAAAGAGAGCGAGATTTGTCTCACCTGCTTTAAGCATTCGTTCATAGGTGACGCCGCACGATGTGAGAATGGTGTCGATTCCCGCATTTTGTCCGCCGAGGATATCGGTTTCGAGCATGTCTCCGACCATGACAACCTGTGAACGGTCAACGGCTTCATCTGCAAGGGCGGCCTCAAAAAGATAAGGATCGGGCTTGCCGATGTAGCGGACGGTTCCACCATGTTTTTCGTAATAGTCGGCGAGAGCTCCCGCGCGAACGGCCATTCCTCCGACCTGATTGGAATGGCTGAGTTGATCCGGATTGACGCATAGCATCGGTTTCTTGAGAGGAAGGAGTGTATCCAGAGCGGCGGCATAGCGACCGAGATCTCCTTGTTCACTCCATTTACCGTTTGTAAAATTCATCGGCTCTCCGGCAAAGATGATGTCTGCGGCCTGCGGTGATTTTGCTCTGACATAGGGCGTGTTCACGAAGATATCGAGCGGGTGATAGCCGATAAGCCAGTAGTAAACAGGCTTGGTTTCCTTTTGCATCAGATTATGGGCGGCTTGTCCGGATGTCATCAGGCTGTCATAGTGAAAGCCTTTAATCATTCCTTTTGCTTCCCACATCTTTTCGACGGTTGCCGAGAGACAGGGGTAGTTGGAAAGAAGAATGATTTTTTTACCGTCCTTGCGCAAGGTAATCATGTGCTGCAAAGCTTTGGGAAAGAACTCTGTTCCTTTCCAGATAACACCGTACAGGTCAAGGACAAAGACCTTATACTTGTCCTCCAGATCCAAAATGTTTTTGTTCATAATGTGGTTTGTATAATTTAATAAATATTCGTTTTCAGCAACAACCTAGGGCATAAAATTATTTTTGTCCAGCGTTTTGTTAAAAAATGTTGAATTGCTTGACTTTCAAGAATTTTAAACCTAAATACAAATTAAGAAGACAACATTTTAAATAAAGCATAAAAATGAACGAAGAAACAGACTATTACGAACTCTTGGAAGTCAGCAAAAGGGCTACTGGAGATGAGATAAAAAAATCTTTCCGCCGTTTGGCGATGAAATATCATCCGGATCGCAATCCGAACGATAAAGCCGCGGAGCAGAAATTCAAAGAAATCAACGAGGCATATGAAGTTTTAAAAGACGAGCAAAAACGTGCCGCTTATGACCGCTATGGCAAACAGGCTTTTGCCGGAGGTATGGGCGGCGGCGGAAATCCGTTCGGCGGATTCGAGTTTAATTTTGGCGCCGGTGGTTTTTCTGATATTTTTTCTGAAGTCTTCTCTGATTTTATGGGAGGTGGCGCTCGTCGCCAATCCTATGCTCGTCGTGGCGCCGATGTTCGTTATAATATGGAAATCACACTTGAAGAGGCTTTTTCCGGTATTGAGCGGGAAATTAAAATCCCGTCAACCGAAACCTGCGAGGAGTGTCACGGACACGGAACCAAAGACGGCAAGGAAGCACCTGTTTGTGATATGTGCCACGGCAGCGGCAAAGTCAGAATGCAGCGAGGCGGCTTTTTCATTGTTGAACAAGAATGCCCGAAATGTCATGGAACCGGACGTGTTGTAAAAGACGCTTGTTCGAAGTGTAAAGGCGCTGGTGTTTTGCATAAAGAAAAAACAATCAAGGTCAAAATTCCGGCCGGTATTGAAGACGATACCAGAATGCGCATTGCCGGAGCCGGAGAAGCCGGCAGTCGTGGCGGAGAAAACGGCGATTTATATGTCTTTATAACCGTCAAGCCTCATAAGTTATACAGCAGAGAAGGTGCCAACCTTTACACCCGTGTGCCTATTTCCATGTGTTGCGCGGCATTGGGCGGAAAATTAGATATCCCGTCGATTGACGGAGAGAAAATTGAACTCTCTGTTGATGCCGGAGCGCAAAATGATCAGGTAATCAAGATAAAAAATCAGGGCATGACAATAATGCGTTCCAACAAACGCGGTGATTTGTTTGTCAAGCTGCGGGTCGAAACGCCGGTTAATCTGTCTGCCCGTCAGAAAGAACTGCTGGAGGAGTTCCGCTCCATCAGCAAAGACGATACCTGCCAGCCGGAATCCAAAAGC
>CATGXW010000050.1 GCA_949542085.1 uncultured Alphaproteobacteria bacterium | reverse complement strand
GCGTCACAATCAGGCGCCCGCGCGTCCGAGGCCTAAGGTTTCCATGGTGGCGGAGGTGAAGACAAGTCTTGATGATTTGATGGGGCAATATGTGTTGTCGGCTCTTTATTGTTATCCGCAGTTGTTGGAGGAATATGAAGAAAAACTGGCGATTTTTGAGATTAAAAATCCGCAACTGAAAGCATTGTATGAAGCAATGTTTGAAATTATGCAGGAAAGCGAAGACATCTTGACCGACGCAGCCTTGCAGACAGGGCTGGAAAATCGCGGCTTGGCAAAAACAGCTGCGAATTTGCTGGATTTGCGCATGATGAAAAAACAAAATTCCGATGTGATAAAAATGCGTCATAACTTGGATGCTCGGATTGTTGAGGTTCAGTTGTGTCAGTTGGATAACGAGATAAAAAATTGCCTGAAGCAAATTGAGAACAGCGATGTCTTTCCCGAAGAGGTGTTTGCTCGTTATGAGAGCCTGAAAAAAGAGCGCTTGCTGTTGGTGGAACAGCAGGATCAGGCAGAATAGGCAAAAATCAGTTCGTTGCTTAAAAATATGGTTGACATTTGACGTGAAAATCACTAAAAGCTTAGTAGCTTGAAGTTTATAAAAACCGGTTTTTTAAGGAACGTTAATGTCAGATATGGAAAATCAAGATCTGTATGATGGTGGGTCAGCAGATGCACCCCTTATTGATTCACTGGGCAGTGCCGTTAAACGATTGATTGATAAAGGTAAAATGCGTGGCTATATTACAGTTGAAGAACTGAATAAAGCTTTGCCTCCAGAAAAAGAATCTTCCGAACAAATTGAAGATATCATGACCGAAATTTCTGATTTGGGTATTAGTATTATTGCCGAGTCGGATGTGGACAGTTTTGAGCCGGATGTTGTTGAAGACGACAATCTTGATGATGACGACGACGAGGGCGGCAATTTTGACGAGAAAGAACTCGGCCGCAATGACGATCCGGTCAGAATGTATTTGAAAGAAATGGGCACGGTCGAGCTGTTGTCCCGTGAAGGCGAAATCGCTATTGCCAAACGTATTGAAGCCGGAAAAACCGTAATGATTGACGGTTTGTGCGAAAGCCCGATGACCATTAAAGCCATTGCCGGTTGGCGTGACGAGTTGATGGAAGGGACTATGCAACTGCGTGACATCGTTGATTTGGAAATGATGTACGGCGATGATGCCGACGCGATGGCTTATGAAGATGAAGACGCTTCCGATAATGAAGATTTGGACAAGGTTGCCGAAGAATTAGCCAAGAAAGAAAGTCTTGACGATATCGATGATGATTTGGAAGACGATATCGAACTTGACAGCGCTGTTGACGACGAGCCTGAAGAAGAAGACGAGGCTGCGGACGAGTTGTCTTCGGAAGAAGGTGGCGAGGCCGGTGGTCACGAAGATGATGATTTGGACGGTAACGGTAATCGAACATCAGCTTCCGTTTCGGCAATGGAAGAGGCTTTGAAAGAGCCTGTGTTGGAAATCTTGGATAAAATCTCCAGCTATTATGACGATTTGAAAAAAATTCAAAATCAACGCGTGGCGGCTATTATTGCCGGCAAGAGTGTGACACCTGCCGTTGAAAAGAAATATCTACAGGTTAAAAAAGAATTGGTTGAGCTGATGAGCTCTATTCACCTGAATGCGACCCGTGTTGAACAGTTGGTCGAGCAGTTGAACGGTTTAAATAAGCGATTGATGGGGCTTGAAGGCAAATTGTTGCGCTATGCTCTGTCTTGTAAGATTAAACGTGAAGACTTTTTGGAAGTTTATCAAAAATCCGAGTTGGATCCGAACTGGTTGGAAAATATTTCTCATAAAAAAGACAAGCATTGGCAGATGTTTGTTGAGAAATACGGTTTGGAAATTACCGAGTTGCGTGATTCCGTTGCGCAGATGGCTCAGGAATGCGGTTTGCCGATTAGCGAATATCGCCGTATGGTTGATACTATTAAAAAAGGTGAACGCGAAGCCGAACGCGCTAAAAAGGAAATGATTGAAGCCAACTTGCGTTTGGTTATTTCCATTGCCAAGAAATATACAAACCGTGGTTTGCAATTCCTCGATTTGATTCAGGAAGGTAATATCGGCTTGATGAAAGCTGTTGACAAGTTTGAATATCGCCGCGGTTATAAATTTTCAACCTATGCAACTTGGTGGATACGTCAAGCGATTACGCGCTCTATTGCGGATCAAGCCAGAACAATTCGTATTCCGGTGCATATGATTGAGACGATTAACAAACTGGTTCGCACATCTCGCCAGATGTTGGCAGAAATGGGACGTGAGCCGGTACCGGAAGAGTTGGCAAAACGCTTATCCATGCCTTTAGAAAAAGTTCGTAAGGTTATGAAAATCGCCAAAGAACCGGTTTCTTTGGAAGCTCCGGTCGGTGATGAAGAAGATTCTTCTCTGGGTGATTTTATTGCTGATGAAAGCGCTTTGCAGCCGTTGGATTCCGCAATTCATTCCAACTTGAAAGAACCCTGCCCCCGCATTCTGGCTTCTTTGACGCCACGTGAAGAACGTGTGTTGCGTATGCGTTTCGGTATCGGTATGAACACAGACCATACTTTGGAAGAAGTCGGGCAACAGTTTAATGTGACGCGTGAACGTATTCGTCAGATTGAGGCAAAGGCGTTGCGTAAGCTTAAACATCCGAGCCGGGCACGCAAATTGCGTTCATTCTTGGATCAATAAAAAAAATGCCGCATTGGAAAATGCGGCATTTTTTATGTGTGAAAAGAGGTCAGTCGGTCAGTATTTCCAGACATTCCATCATCACGCGGATGTGATGTTTGGTACCGTTTGAGATGACATGGCAGATACCGGCTTTTCCCATTTCGTCGAACCTGTGGTAGGTTTGGGAGTGGGTGAGGTTGGATAATTTGCGCTTGACAAGTATCATTGCCAGCTTGTCACGGTAGCGTCCTTTGAGAATATCCTGTAAGGCGAGGATGATGCAACCGGAGATTTGGTAGAGGTCGAAGATGAGCTCTTTTGCTCCGGGCATGCCACCGGTCCAGCCTTCGCGGATGTCATTGGCCCAGCCGCTGCGGTACAGTTTCAGATCGTTGATCTGTTCTTTGATGTCGTTGGCATTTACTTCAATTTTTGCCATAATGAATCTGGGTTTGTTTAAAGAGGGGGTATCCTTTAATACGTCCCGTTCCCTCTGTTTGGTTAATAATAGTGTTAATGATTAGTGCTTTCATGTTACTATATCGTTTTGTTTAATTTTGTCAATGATTATATTTTGTTGTTGCGTATTGGGTAAAAACATGTTACTAAAGAGGCAATAATCTTAATTTTTAATATAATTGTTATGGATGTTGAAATTATTTTAATCAAGGCCCGTCTCAGCAGTGTTTATTGTGCTTCGGACGAGTTGTTTGCCGACTTGGCAAAGTTGGATGATATTTCCTTTCCGCAAGTGTTGAAGCTTTTTGCTGTTTGGCATCACTGGTATGTTCGCCGTTATCTGGCTACTCAGTTGCAGAAAGAAACGCTTCCGCCAAATCAGGAAGAGCTGTTGCGCAGGCAAACTGTTCGGCACGAATATCACTCTCTACATTTCGACTTTATGAACAAGTTTCGTTTCTATGTTCCAAAGGAGGAGGTGGTGATGGCGTATATTGAACGGTTACAAAGCAATCCCATCCACTACGCCAAGGGGGTTATTGTCATGAAAGAGTTTCTTCGTTATATGTACAGTTATCGTATTTTTGACGAAGCAACGACTATGCGTTTGTCTGAAGCTCATGAAAAAGCTTTATGTGAACTCGAAAAACTTTAACACTAAAAAACACTCTTGCCGATAAAAGGCTTGAGTGTTTTTTATTTTGGAGTATAACGGTGGGTATTGTGTTGAAGGTGGAATTATGATTGAAAAATTAAAGCAATTTATTCTTGATGCCGGACGTTATTCTGTTGAGAAAAGAGGAGCGGCGGCGCATAGTTTGTCGTTTAAGGTCGGTAGTGATGCGACGAGAGGAATTGTTACTGAAGTTGATACGGCTATCAGTCAAAAGTTTAAGCGGTTTGTCGAAGAGCATTTCGGTGATCTGAATTATATGATTATTGATGAGGAAAGTATTGCCGATTTGTCAGGTGATGTTTTTGATTCGGTTGCAAAGACGGAATATCAGTTTGTGATAGACCCTATTGACGGAACGGTCAATTATGCCGCTGATTTGCCGATGTATGGCATTACGGTTGCCGTAATGAAGCATGGGCGTCCGTGGCTTGGATTTTTGTATGCGCCGGTAACGGGAGAACTGGTTTATACCGATGGGGAGCAAGTGTTTTTTGAATATAACGGCAAGACTGAAGTGGTGCCTAAAAATCGGGAAAGTTTTTCTCGGGTGGTTATGGCGCATGCGTGGCGGGTTTGTTTGAAGCCAAATCATTTTAACGGGAGATTGATTGTTCAGGATTATTTTTCGGCGGTTATTTATTGCCTCTATTTGGCTATCGGACGAGTTAAGGGAGCTTTTATGCAGGCAAATTTATGGGACATTGCCGGTGGTATGGCTATTTGCAAGGTCTTGGGGATGGGGTTTTATGATTATGATACCAAGCAGGAAATGGATTGTTTTTCTTCAGCTTTTTTTGCTGACAAATGTCAGGTAAAAAGTATAAAGATTGTTTGTCATGAGCAGGATTTTGACACGTTGAAAAATTTGGTTTCGGATGTTATCGGAAAGGACGAATAGCAATGGTTGATAAGAGTGATTATAATCCACAGGATAAAGAGGTTATGATTGTGACTGCAAAGGCGAAAAATAAATCGCGCTTGCAGGAGTTGATAGATTTTGCCAGAACAGCGGGTTATAAAAAACTGGGAATAGCCAATTGTAAAGGTGTTCAGCCATTGGCGGATAAACTGGCAGAAAAGCTCAGGGAGGCTGGGTTTGAAGTTTTTGCTGTCAATTGTCGGGAAAGCAGATTACAGGCTTGTGAAATTAGTCCGGAAATGTCAGGCGGAAGTTGCGATCCTCTTTCTCAAGCTGCATATCTGAATGAAAAGGAAACGGATTTTAATATCAATGTCGGGTTATGTTTAGGCCATGGTTTGTTGTTTCAAAAATATTCAAAAGCGGAGGTTACGACTTTTTTAGTGAAAGATTTTGAAACAGGGCATAAGACAGTTGAGCATTTGTTATAATTTTTGCTTGACGAGGGAAAAGAATTGCCTTAGTTTCATGATGTTCAATTGATGTGGCGCATTGTTTTTGTGCGTTGGTGGTTAATTTTTGGGCCCTTAGCTCAGTTGGTTAGAGCCGGCCGCTCATAACGGTCTGGTCGTTGGTTCGAGTCCATCAGGGCCCACCATAGTTAACAGCTCCTATTGTAGGAGCTGTTTTTGTTTTATAAATCAATATGTTAGACGAGTTCGGAAGTTGCAAATTTCAAAATCAGATTTTGGGAGAAGTTTACGAACTTGTTTGTTTATATTCCTTAGTTTGATTGAAAAAGAGGCTAGCTGAGTTTGGGGCATATTTTAATTTACATCACCCAATACGATAGTTTCTTTGATTTTTTTGATGTCTTTAAGATATGGAATGATTGCTTTAGGGTAGAAATCAGAATTAGCAAGTTTATCTATTTCAATCCATTTAATTTGTTGATTATCTCCGTCCGGTTCTGTCCCACAGGCTAGAGTTGAAAAATCAGAAACAGAACATTCAAACATTAATTCAGCTTGATGAAAACAGTCTAAATCTATGGTTTGGTTGTGATTCTTTGCGATATAATCTCTTGCTAATACTAACCGAACAGGTTTAACATCAAGGGACAGTTCTTCTTTGCATTCTCGAATTAGTGCCTCGGTCATTGTTTCTCCCCATTGGTGTCCACCACCGGGAAGTTTGCAGAATCGCCCTCTGCCGTAATCACAGCTTTCAACCAATAACTTGTTGTCTTTGATGATGATTGCTTTGACCGAATAACGAAAAATTTTTTCCATTGCTTTGCTCTGATGTTTTATTTTGATTAAGTATAGATAAAAAAGTTTTAAATATAAAGTAAAAAATTTGTTCGAGAACCGTTAGCCAAGCCCCACCATAATAAAAACCCTCCCTAGCGAAGGGGTTTTTTGTGGCAAAATTTGACAGCATGAACCAACGAGAAGTTGGTTTGTGATAAGACTGTTAAAAATTTGTGCTGATGTTTATCTGCGTTTTACGAGGGTTCCCAAAATATATAGTATTTATCTAATATTATCTCTGTTTAATTTTTTGTCTCTTTTATAGAATATGTTATGTCAGTGTTATTTTAAAGGAGACATTCTATGTTTGACGATGAGGAATATTTA
>CATGXW010000049.1 GCA_949542085.1 uncultured Alphaproteobacteria bacterium | reverse complement strand
ACAATCCGGAACGTCCGTTGATGGCGGTTGTCGGCGGTTCAAAGGTTTCCACAAAGTTGGATTTGTTGAACAACTTGGTTAAGAAAGTTGACAAATTGGTTATCTCAGGCGGTATGGCTCATACCTTTATGAAGGCCAGCGGTATTGATACGGTTAATGAGGCTAATTCTTTGGTTCAGATGGATATGTTGGACACTGCCAAAGAAATTATGGCAACAGCCAAGGCCAACAATTGTGAAATCATTTTGCCGTTGGATGTTGTTGTTTCCAAAGAATTCAAGGCCGATGCCGAACACAAAACTGTTGAGTTGTCTGATATTCCGGCTGAGGGTTGGATTTTGATGGATGTCGGAGCCAAAACAATTGCCGCAATCAATGCCAAATTGGCAGAATGCAAGACATTGGTTTGGAATGGTCCTCTCGGTGTGTTTGAATTGAAGCCGTTTGACAATGCCACCAATGAAGTTGCCGCTAAAGCCGCTGAGTTGACACAAGCTGGCAAATTGGTTTCTGTTGCCGGCGGTGGTGATACAGTTTCGGCTTTGGCCAATGCCGGTGTGGAAAGCAAGTTTTCTTACATTTCAACAGCGGGCGGCGCTTTCCTTGAATGGATGGAAGGAAAAGAACTGCCGGGTGTTGTTGTTTTGAAAAAATAGTTTTCATT
The DNA here is from genome assembly GCA_949542085.1 of uncultured Alphaproteobacteria bacterium. Classification (GTDB taxonomy): domain Bacteria; phylum Pseudomonadota; class Alphaproteobacteria; order RF32; family CAG-239; genus CAZU01. The sequence continues at coordinate 5,670 of CATGXW010000049.1, read as the reverse complement.
CGCAATAAAAAAAGCCGCGGATTATTTCTGCGGCTTTTTTGTTATTACGGACATTCTTTAACAAGTTCTTTTTTATAATATGATGGGGATATATCCATCCTTACAGCCGGCCTGTTTATACTTATTATCACACTGATCGCAAGTTGCATTGGTCGGACAAGTGGATAAATTGTAATCACTCGGACAAGAGCATCATTGTAATATTTTTCAGATGATGCTTGTTCTGTGTCGTCTTTCGTCAAATCGGAACAACTCTCACCGGATAGCACCTTGGGTGAAGTACAGTTAGAAGCCGAATATTTGTAGTAAGATGTATCACAGACACATTCTTCATAACAAGTTAAACCGGCAATCGGATGATGAACGCCTTTGCCGACAGTATTGGGAGGACAAAATGTTCGATAGAATATTTTTTGTCACATTTTTGGGTTGAAACTTAACCTGAAATACGATATATTCAAAGAAATGTCTTAATAAACGGATGTAGAATTTGCAATGCCTAAAACTGAAAACACCGAAGCTCAATTGGCCGATCAATTTGATATAAGCGTTTCTTTTCCTCTGAAAGAAAGGGACTACAGCACCAAAACACGTGATGAAATCAATCAGGAACAGCGTGAAAAAGACCGTGTTTGTCTGGAAATGATTGCTCAGGCGGCTTTGAACGAGCAAACCGGCGAAGAATACAGGTTGGAAGAGTTGACTGATGACTTGGTGGCTGCCGGAAAAATTGATCATGAATATGCCGAAAACCTGCGTTTTTATTTGAACGATGGTATGGCGACTTATCGAGATGTGTTTTTTTCTATCACTGATTTATTAGGTATTCAAAAAAGCATCAAAATTATTGAACCGTCCAGTGGCCGAGTCATTGTGGACGACGCTCATTTGGGGCAGATTACCCCTAATAACTGTACGATTTTGGAATATGTTGACCGTATTGAATACGAACAGGCGGTCAAAGCCAAGAAACCCAGACAGCGAGACTTTGGTGATATGCCGGAAACCCTTAACCCGGTATATTTAACCATGCCGGGGTTGAAAAGTATCGGTCGTTCTCTTCAGAAGTATGAAAAATATTACAGCGATTATCGTAAAAAAGTTGCTGATGCGCGCAAAAGATATGGTGATACGCCGCAATTCATCGAAACGGTTTGTCGTTTGCGCCGTCCGGGAGAAGCTCTTAGTGACATCGCCCGTTGTTCCATTAGTGTTAAGCGTTTGCAAAATATTCGCATGTGGGCTGATTATTTTATGCAGTCTCCGGACGTGTCTATTGATAAGAACAAAACAAAGGACAAGTTTTGTCAAAACGATGTGCGGAATGCCAATAGTTTTACCGAAAACAATTTCCGCAATTATGTGTTTTATCTGGAATTGCCCAGCGGCGTCAAAGTGGAGGTGCAACTTAAAATTACCGCTTTGGATGAAGTTGATAAATTGACGCACCCTCTTTATGAAAAATTGCGAGATTTAAAGCGTCTGATTAAAAGTGAACGAGATAAGAAAAAACGTCTTAAAATGCAAATGGACATTCACCGTTTGGAATACAGCATTAAGGCTGTTTATCGTATGGGAATTGAAAAGCACAATCAAAACGAAGTTTTTGATAAGGTTTATCGTGTTGAAGAGCAAAACCGCATTATGGGACGTCGGCGCCTGAATAATGAAGGGTTGGATGTTGATGCCTTGGAAATTATCGACAACAATTTTCTGGCGCGTCCCAAACAGGCCTATATGGAAGAAATGCCGGTTTTCGATGTGCCGATGTCTATCAAGCGGCAGTATGTCACATGGCGAAATAATCACGAAGATGAAACCGTTTCCGCTGAGATGAAATCGATTTTTGCCATCTATGACAATTCGCCGTATCTGCAAAAATTGTTCAGGGATTGTCCTCCGCACATTCGTCAGACAATAGGGCGCTATGAAAAATACATCAAAGGGCGTTATCTGGGGCAGGTTGACGAGCATAAAAGAACCGAGTTGTTGCAAAACGACCTGATATTTGAGGCGCGTTCTGATGAAGAATGTGAGCGCTTGATTTCATTTGACAAGGAAAAAATGGAACTCAAACCCCTAAAAATTAGAAAAAATAAAGCAAAAGTTAACCCTCGACGAGTATCATCAAGATAATGACAACGACTTCTCAGGGAAAATAGATGAGAAAATATCTTTGCTTATGTCTGGCTTGCGTGGCTTCGTTTCCTGCATTTGCAGCGGATGATGGAGCCTATGTTTCATTGTTTGAAGGAACTTCAGCTGCGGAAACATCAAAGAAAAACGATTCTGATGATGAAAACAGCATTTTCTCTTTTTTGAACTTCAAAAGCAAAAAGAAAGAACCGGCAGCGCTGAATGTCGCGGATGAAAAAAGATTATCTCCGGTGGAACAGGCGGCAAAGCTGGCGGAAAAAGGCGATGTCAATGCTCAGTTGACGTTAGGCTATCTTTATTTATACGGCGGTGAGGGTGTGTCTGTCGATTATGACAAGGCGTTTGAGTATTATGCGCAGGCCGCTATGCAGAATGATAATGTCGGTCTCAACAATCTGGGGAGCCTGTATTACAGTGGCATCGGCATAGAAAGAAATCCGGCTAAAGCGGCTGTTTTGTTTGAAAAAGCGGCAAAGCTGGGTAATGTTGAAGCTGCGGTCAATTTAGGGTTTATGAAATTGACGGGCAATGGTGTTGTCCCCAATCCTCGGGAGGCGATGGCGCTTTTTGAACAGGCCGCGGCGCAAAAAAATCCGACAGCCAGTTTTATGACCGGTTATGCGCGTTATAGCGGCAATTTACTGGAACGAGATTATCGTAAAGCCGCTGAGGAAATACGTTTGGCCGCTGATGCCAAATTTGTTGAAGCGCAATATTATCTGGCCTTGATGTATATAAACGGTTTAGGAATGCCGCAAAACTATGGTAATGCGGTCAAATATTTAAAATTGGCAGTGTCGCAAGGTCATATTGATGCGATGATGACTTTGGGCGATATTTGGGAGAGAGGCGAGAAGTTTACCAAAGATTTGTATTGGGCGCATATTATGTTCAATCTGGCCGCTGTTCGTGGTGCGTCTGGAGCGGCTCAGCGTCGAGATGCTTTGGAAGGTCGTTTGAAGATAGACGAATTGTTGCAAGCTCAGACGGAAGCGGAAAAGTTTCATGAAAAACCGTCGGAATTAACATCCTATATTCAGCAAACGTTTGGCACCAACGTCCACGGATTTATCGATAGTGCCCGCTAATTACTTAATGCAAAAGTTCTTTTAGTATTATGGCGCACAATCCCCGTATAAATACGGGGATTGTCGCATTTGAGGCACAGGGAAAACTTCCTGTTGTGCGGGCTTCATCAATCGTTTATTCAAAGTTTCCATACAAAAGCAAATAACAGCCAAAAAAGAACGCTCCCGTAGGAGCGTTTGTGTTTTACCAAGGGTCATCATAGTCAAGAGAAGGATCATTGAGGCGTTGTTTATAGTCATCTGGTTTACTGTATCCTGATCGAAAATGTTGAATTTGATCGTATAGAGTATCAACTTCATGAGTTTCTGTATCCCAAGCCCATTCGGTTGGATCACCCTTGCTGTCTACAGAACGTCGTTCAAAATAACAATAAACATTGGTTACAGCCGCCAGTTCTTCATTATAAACAGGAAACAGATTCCAAACAACCTTGCCATCAAGATTAGCTCCCTGACTTGCAAGAAAATCATGATACTCTGAACCGTGATAGAGGAAACCCATAATCGCGTGCCAACCAAGGAAAGTTCCTGTTTTCTTGACATTGTCTTTATAGACACCACTGATAGTGGTATTGAGCCATGTATTCGTTTGAAACGTTAACGGCATCCCTTGGGTAACCTCATGAGTATGAGATCCGCTGCTGCCATCACTTTTTTCCAGCTCAAATCGCGCATTTGCAGGATTTGTATGCTGAATAAAATAATTCTTAAAGTGCTCATAAATACCAGTAGCCCCTTGGGGTTCCATTGCAATAGAGTAAGCGTCAGCCATTTTCCAACGAATAGGATTGATGGCAATCACCTTAACATATCCTGGAGGACATTGCGGTGCCGGAACAAAACCCAGCCATGGAGTGGTGGGGCATTTATAATCTCCGTTACAATCCTCAAGAAAATCATTACTATCTCTATATTTAATATCTGTTGTACTTGTGACTATATATGTTTCCCAATTCTTTCTATCAGAAACATTTGGTTCGTTCATACTCGGTTCCTTATAAGTATTATCAATAACATAAATACCTTTGTTGATGAAGTCAGGCAAGATGTCGCTCAAGCGAGCGCCGCCCCGAGTTGCCAGTTTAATATCATGCATAACAGAAGTATAAGCCGGATTAACTTGATAGACATCATAGGGTTTGCTGGGGCGAGTGTAGCCGGCACCATCAGCAAATGAGCTTAATATATTTGAATTATACTCAACATTACTTAACAATCTGTCGGCTTTGACGTAACCAGCTGTGTTTTGCCTGCCGGTAGAGGAGTCATTTTCAATTTTTGTTCCTCTTGGCAAAGAAATCATGCCTTCACGTCTGATTAACACGCCTTCACTACGCGTGGTCGTATCTATTCCCTCACCGGAATCAATATTTTTAGCATTTGTTCCCAAAGTTATATGATTATCATTAAGTTCGAAATTGTCACTGCTGATATAGACAACACCATTAGTTTTATCGCCGGCTAAAGAGATAAAAGCACCTCCCGTAATGTCGTTATCAGTACCGGTCTTCATAAAAGCATAACCATCATGCACACCAACGGCCGCTTGTCTTGTGTCTGCCTCATTCTTGCCTTCAAAGCGAACGAACTTATTCTTTCCGTTAACTTGAATGGCTTGATTGCCGCTGGCAATCGTCACCATATCAGGATCGAGCACAACCCTGCTATTATTTTCTCCGCCACTGTTAATATATATATGACCGGTGTCTGGATTTGTTGTATTAATGAAAATATCACTATAAGCTTCTAAACTGGCAGTGGCATTCCCTTTAAGATATAAGTCTTGTACCGCCTCGATAGTGGTGCCGTAGTCATCAAAACCGGTGGCCGCATAAATTTTCAGATCTCTTGTTTCGCTTCCAATTTTGGATGTGATTGTTAATTCCCCCTGATCCATATTCATCTTAAGTTGATTATTACCTTGGTTGGCATTCAGAATGATTTGTCCATTTTTAGCTTTATCTGCATCAGCGAGATCGGCCGTGGCAAGCGTGATACCTCCGTTTTGAGCTTTAACATTAACATTATTCTCAGCGTTCAAATTAACATCAGTTTTCGCGTTTAATGCAACTTCACTTGTTTCAGAAGTTAGCTGGATATAATCCTCGGCGTTTAACTGCATCCAATATCCGGCGTTAACATACAAATCATTATAAGCATCAATGTTTGTACTATCACCATTTGGGGAGTATATATCTAAGCTATACATAGGAGCACCTCCGTATCCTCCCATGTCGGAAGTAATGCGCAATTTGCCATCTTTAATATTCATATTGAGATTTTTGCTGTTTCCGCCAGCAGTCATATTAATTTCATTTTCGCTAAAAGTTGCGAAAGTTTTATCCCCGGCGCTAACTTTGACATTATCTTTATCGATTGCCACTTTATTCTTGAGGTTAAAAGCGAGTGTGGCGGAAGTGTTATT
>CATGXW010000048.1 GCA_949542085.1 uncultured Alphaproteobacteria bacterium | reverse complement strand
GCTGATGGTGGGATAATTTGATGAAGGATATTATTTCACAATATCAGGGAAAAATCCGTGCCGTTATCAGAAAACTAACGGGAGCTGAAAATGAAGATATTGAGCAAGAAGTTTATATTAAAGCTTGGCGCAATATGGATAAATACGAGGACAAAGGGCGTTTTAGTCAGTGGATTTGTATGATTGCGGCTAATGTTTGTCGGGATTATTTTCGTTCTCGTCAGTACAAAATGTCCGCTCGTTCAATCGGTGGCGAAGATGTCCTTGACAAGGTGAGAGTCGGAGGACGTCAGGAAGAAATATTAGATGCCAAATCTCGTCAAAAAATTATTTTGAAAGCAATTGATGATTTGCCGAAAAAAATGCGGCAGGTGGTCATTTGGCATGAGTTTGAAGAGCTCAGTATAGAAAAAATAGCCAAAAAGCTTGATGTTCCGGAGGGAACAGTCAAATCGCGGTTATTTAATGCTCGTAAAATTTTGAGTGAAAAACTACAATTTTTAAAAGGAGAATAAGGATGAAAAAAACTTGGTTAACAATGCTTGCTGTTGGTGCAATAATGTGCAGTCCGGTTATGACTTTTGCTCAGGACGGAGAATTGTCTCCACCGCCGCCGCATGAGGAAGATATGCGTCCGGAAATGAAAAAAGATCATCAAGATCGTTTTGCCAAAGAATTGGGATTGACAGATGAGCAAAAGGTTCAAGCGGAAAAAATTCGTCAGGCCGGTCGTGAAAAAATGAAACCGCTGATGGAGAAAATGAAAACTTTACGTAAGGAAATGGATGAATTGCGTAAAGCAAATATGCAGGAGTTTGAAAAGATCTTGACTCCGGAACAACAGACCAAGCTGAAAGATATGAAAGCCAAAATGGACAAGAAGATGAAGAAGGAACATCGTCCTGACGGCAAACGTGAACGTGGCAAAAAAGGTCATGGTCCCAAAAAAGATTAACTACTCGGAACGCTCCTAGGAGCGTTCTTTTTTTTGAACGATGGATTGATTGAATACGTTATATTAAATGTCTTTAACTTTTTTAGGAGTTTGTGATGTTTGAAAAATGTGTCGCAGTCGTTATGATTTCCTTGTGTTTTGTTTCTTCAGCCGATGCCAGAGCGCATAAAGGTCAATCTTTGCCACCGCATGGGCGTCCGCCGGTTGTGGTCAAACATTCGCATGGTAATGTCGGCGGCATTTTGGCGGCCGGTGTGGTCGGAACCGTTGTCGGCAGTATAATCGCTTCTAATCAAAACACTGTGTCATACACGCCGGCGAGCCGCTGTGTCGTTTTGCGCTCTCGGTATGACGGGCATGTTGTCAAACGTTGTTATGAAACGCCGGTTTGTTCTCGAACTTGCGGTGAGGATGTTTATGATATTTTGTATATTGATTAGGAAAAAAGCTTGTGTTATAAAAAATCAGATTTGATTTTTATGGACACAGAGATGAATAAAGAACTTTTGGCGCCGGCCGGAGATATTGAGGCCGGTTATGCCGCAATCCATTATGGCGCGGATGCTGTTTATTTGGGATTGCAACAATTTTCGGCGCGGGCAACGGCGACTAACTTTGGTGAGCAGGCTTTGAACGAATTTGTCGCTTATGCGCATGCAAAGGGGCGGAAAGTTTTTGTTGCCCTGAATACGCTGTTGCAGGAAAAAGAACTCCCCGATTTGTTGAAAGCGTTGAATACTTGCGCCAATTGTCAGGTAGACGCATTAATCGTGCAGGATTTGGGCGTGGCTCGCGTGGTGCGTGAGCAATATCCGGAGTTGGAGTTGCATGCCAGCACGCAAATGGCCGTTCATAACAAAGAAGGAGCTTTGGCTTTGCAAAAAGCCGGATTTAGTCGCGTGGTTTTGGCGCGTGAATTGAGTTTGGCTGAGATCAAAGAGATTGCCGCCATTCCTGATTTGGAAACCGAGGCGTTTATTCATGGAGCGTTGTGCTATTCTTACAGCGGATTGTGTTTGTTTTCGTCAATGGAGAGCGGACGCAGCGCCAACCGCGGCAAATGCCTGTATCCGTGTCGCTCGTGTTTTAAGGGAGAAGAGGGGGAAAAGCATTATTTTTCAATGAAAGACATGGCTTTGGAAGCCGAGGTTTTGAAAATGCCGGTTACTTCTTTGAAAATTGAGGGACGCAAAAAAAGCGCTTTGTATGTGGCGGCGGTAACGGATTATTATCGGCAGATTTTGGATGGCAAAGGAGCTGATGCCAATCGTGCCGAGCGCATTAAACAGATTTTTTCTCGTCCGTGGTGCCAATTTCATTTCAATGGTAAAAACAAGGCGGTTGTTGATAAAAATTTTGTCGGACATCGCGGACTTGAAATTGGAAAAATAAACAAAATTCAAGGACGTACAGTCACTTTTAAAACCAATCACTTAATTTCTAAACACGACGGTATTCAGATTGATGTTACGGGACAGGATAAGCCGTTTGGTTTTTCTTTGAAGAATTTGCGGGTTGGAGGAAAGCCTGTTTTTGAAGCGCCGGCGGGCAGTGTGGTTGAGGTTTCGTTGCCACCGCAAGCGCCGCAGCTGCAAAAGGACTGGACTGTTTATTTGGCTTCATCCAGTCAGGTGAAAGGGGCGTATGATTACAGTCGTCCCAAAGCTGGAGAATATAAAAGAAGATTTCCGTTGCATGTCAAAGTCTTTGTTTCTGAAGATAAAGTCGGCGCGGAAGCAAACGGAAAAAAAGCTTTTGTTGAAGGGCGCTTTGAAACGGCTGTCGATTATTCAAAAGTTGAACCGGCAATTGAGAAAGCTTTTTCGAAAACCGGAGATACGGTCTGGAAACTTCAGAAAATAGATATTGTTAATCCTGAGAGACGATTTGTTCCGGTATCTATGTTGAACGATTTGCGGCGGCAGTTGTTTGATATGATTTATCCTGAAGAAAAATTTGGGGATTTACCAATTGTAACATCTTGTTCTCATTCTTCGGCTCCCAAATGGATTGTTAAAGTGGATAATGCCGCTACTTTGGGTAACATTAACCTGCAACAGATTGATGAGATTATTTTTGCGCTCAGTCCGGAGAGTGATTTGAAAGCGTTGCGCAAACTGCCGAAAAATAAGTTGCGCTTGGCTTTGCCGGCCGTATGCCGCAAGAATAAGACAGCCGCTTTCACGGCGCTTGTCCATGATTTGGTGGCGCAAGGCTATCGCAAATGGGAAATTGCCAATTACTGGGGGCTTGATGTTTTGCCTGATGCTGGAATTGATTTGACTTTTGACAGCTCGATTTATACGATGAACACACAAGCGGTCGCTATGGCCAAAGACTTTGGTGCGGAGCGGATTACCTTATCGTTGGAGGACAGTTTGCAGAATATGCATACATTGGCGCAAAAGTCTCCGTTGCCGACGGTTATGGTTTTGTATCAGGATGTGCCTTTGTTTACCAGTGCCGTTTGTTTGCGCTCCAATGAATGCCAGAATTGCCCGAGGGGTGAAAAGTGGCTGACATTGAAAAAGGGAGCGACCACATATCAAGCGTTGTCTAAAGATTGTCATATTATGTTATTTTCTGAAAAGCCGTTGTGTTTGGCGGCGGAAGCTCCGGATGTCAAACCCGATTATTATCGTGTCGATTTTTGCTATAGACCATATTCCGCCGAGCGGGCCGCGGATATTTTTGAGAAAGTGCGGGCTTTTCAGGATGTGGAGAACAGCATAAAGGCTAATGTTTATCGTAATAGGGATTTCTAGGAGGAAAAATGCATTTAATCGCGGTTGTACTGGTTGTTTATATTGTCTATGCGGAATGGCGAACAATTGATTTGCGTAGAAAACTGCAAAATTGTCAAGTTTTGCTTGATAAACTGAATGAGGAAAAGACAGTGTGGTATTCCGGTGTCTTGCCTAAATCTGAGGAATTGTGTCTGTTTCAGGAAGCGGATGGTGAATATGTCATATCAAAGCTTTCGGATAAACGGTGGTTGAAGAAAGACGGATCCGTCGCTTTTGAAAAGATTAAACGCTGGGCTTATATCAACGATCTGGATAATATTTAAAAAGAGATGAAAAAGATTTATTGGTTGATTTTAATCATTATGTTTTTTGCCGCAGCCATCACATATGATGTGAAGTACAACTATGTTGATTGGCGGACGGCTGACCGCAGTAGTGCCGGAATAGCTCCTTTGCCTCAGGATGAACCTGAGGCTGTGGTGCAAGTTTATGCAGCCAGAACTTATAACTGGCGCAAGTATTTTGCCGTGCATTCCTGGATTGCGACCAAGGAGAAAAATGCTGATAGTTATACGGTTTATCAGGTTGTCGGTTTTTATTTGTGGAGCAGGGGGACCGCGCTTGATATCAAAAAAGATATTCCTGACCGCAGATGGTATGCGGCGGAGCCTGTCCTATTGAAAGATTTGCGCGGTGAAAAAGCAGAGAAAGCTATCGAAAAGATTAAAACCGTGGTAACTGATTATCCCTATGCCAAGGAATATCACGCCTATCCGGGGCCAAACAGCAACACTTTTATTTCGTATATTTTGCGACAGGTTCCTGAGTTGGATGTTGATTTGCCGCCAACGGCTATCGGAAAGGATTTTCTCGGATATGACAAGTTTGTCGATGTGGCGGAAAGCAATACCGGATGGCAGATCGGCTATCGCGGATTGATTGGGCTTCGTTTGGGAAAAGTTGAGGGATTGGAGATTAATATTTTAGGGCTTAATTTCGGCATTGATATTTTGCGGCCGGCAATTAAGCTACCGTTTGTCGGACGTATCGGAATGGAGAGAAAATAGAATGAGACGGTTTGGAGTTAAGTTATGGACGAATGATGTTTTTAAAAATCATCCGTTTTTTAGTGAAATTGTTAATCATGTCAAAGAAGGACATTTTGATTATTTGGAATTGTTTGTTTTTCCGGAGACATTTGACGCAACCTTTAAAGATATTTGCAATGAAATTAAAGGTCTTCCCGTTGTGATTCATAATTCGCACAGCGGGTACGGATTTAATACCGGAAGTGCGGAGTATGAAAAGAATAACCTGAGAGATGTCAATGATTCTAAGCGATTTGCCGATGAATTGGAGGCCGATATCATCATTGTGCATGCCGGTTGCGGGGATAAACCCGAGAATTTTGATGAAACAATCCGTCAATTTAATTTGTTTAATGATAAGCGAATTGCCGTTGAAAATTTACCACCGATTTGCGGAAACAGCGGTAATGTTTTGCATGGTTTGTCACCAGAGGAGATTAAAAGCATTAAGGATGAAACCGGTTGTCAATTTTGTTTGGACTTTTCGCATGCGACTTGCGCCGCCAATTATAAGAATTTGCCGCTGGACGATGTCCTTTCCGCTTTTTGTGCGTTGAAACCGGATATGTATCATTTGTGTGACGGTTTGACAGATGAAATCAATGACAAGCACTTACACTATGGCGAAGGAAATTATAATCTTTCCCATTTAGTAAATGATTATATTGCGGATGGAGCTTTGGTTACGATGGAAACAGGACATTCGTTGCCAACCAGTTCGCAACCGTGGCTCAATGATTATGCTTATCTGCGGAAACTTGAGCGTTAATCAATTCTTCGATAAAGCGGGGGAGCGTTTCTCCCGCTTTTCCGTATATGTGATCGTGGAAATAGCTTGTATCCGTCCGCGCGGGGATGGTCAAAATAGAGGTTGTTGGAAGTTAATTCTAAATTGAACTCGTAGGTTTCCGCTCCGTAATATTTGGCAATTTGAACAAAACTGGCCGCAGGAAAAACAACACCCGATGTTCCGACGGAAATGAACAAATCACATTGGTGCAAAAGCTTATCCACCTCATCCATATAAAGTAAATTTTCGCCAAAGAAAACAATGTTTGGTTTCATCATGCCGCAGACTTGACAGTGAGGGCAGGTTGTTTCGGTGTCAACATCCGTAAATGTTTCCAAAACATGGCCGCAGTTCAGACAAACGGCCTGATTGATTTGTCCGTGAATATGATAGATATTCTGGCTGCCGGCTTTTTCATGAAGAGTATCGACATTTTGAGTTATGATACTGATTTTGGCCGGATATTCGTGTTGAAGTTTGGTGATGGCCATATGTGCCGGATTGGGTTTGGCGGCGTTTAGCAACGGTTTCAGTTCATTGTAAAAGTCATGAACGTAAGCGGGATTGCGTTGAAAGGCTTCAATTGTCGCAACGTCTTCTACCGGATGATTGTTCCACAGGCCATTGGCCGCGCGAAACGTTGCCAAACCGGACTCGGCGGAGATGCCGGCGCCTGTTAAAATGACAATATGTTGGTAGTCTTTTTTCATTTGTGATTCCAATTTATATTTTTTCTTGTTATATCTGGGATAGTATTAATAAATGGTTAGTGATTCTCGGGAGAATAACATGGGCTGGTGGTCGAGGTTGTTTTTGCCAAAACCTTATAATCAGGGATATTTACCGGAAAAAGACGGGCA